>NZ_CP111042.1:0-300000 GCF_026248685.1 Haladaptatus caseinilyticus
CATCCTCTAAACAGCCGATAAAACCCTTATGGCGTGGAATTCGAACGATGTTTACGATTCGTACGGATCGTAGAGTCCGCTGTAATCGGTTCGTATCTTATCCTCTGAACCGACGACAGCGCACTCCGTACTGTGAGCCTCGCACGGTGTTTGGGATTTGTTCGATTTTTACGAATCGTACGATTCGTATGCATCGTACGATTCGCACAGTTCGCACGTAACGTTTATACAATCACAATAGAATGGTTGAAGCAGAGGCACTCGCGAGGTTTACGAACTTCGAGATTTGAAGGATGTATGCGATTCTTACGATTCGCACGAATCTCACGATTCGTAACATTCGCAGAGTACAAGAGGATCAATCATGGCAAAGGAACACAACAGCGGAGAACCGCGCGCCGTTTCTGTCGGCGTGCTCAAAGGCGGGTTCGGAAAGACTACGACGGCAATTAACCTTGCCCGTGAGTTAGCTCATCGAAACGGCTCAGCTCTCGTTGTCGACCTCGACGACAACGGCCACATGAGTCAGAATCTCGGATTCACGGGTCAGTATAGTGCCGAAGAGAATCACGCCGAAGCCGTTCTCATCAACGGTGAGGATCCAACACAATACATTCAACCAGTAAGCCACGGACTCGATATTTTCCCCGCTCATGTACAACTCGAAGACGTTCAGAGTGGCTTGAAGGAAGCGACAATGGGCACGACACGGCTCAAGGAAAATCTCATCAGTCCGCTACTTGGTGAGGAGTACGAGTACATTGTAGTCGACTGTCCTGCAAATCGCGGAAAGTTGAACGACAACGCCATGTATGCAACAGGGAATATCATCATCCCCCTTCGTGCAGAGAGCGGATATGAAAGCGGACTGTCCAGTACCGTGCAACGGCTTGTACAAGAAGCACGGCAGTACTTCGAGTTAAACATTCTTGCGATCACACCCACGGACTTACAAGATCGTATCGACCAACATACCCGCGACCGATCGCTCCTCAGGGAGATCAACAATCGGGATGGCGTATCGAAGCTCGTGCCAAACTATGCGCGAGTGACCGACGATGAGTGGGACGCAATTGACAACGGAAATCAAAACGGGTATTTGCCCGGGATTCGGCATCGGGCGGCGATCGACCGTGCGCATGATGAAGGAGTTCCTCTTCGGGACTACGATGAGACCTGCGACCAGCTCGAAGCCTACGATGAACTCGCTCAAATTGTTGAGCGGGGGGAGGTAGTACACGAATGACGGCGTTTGACGATCTTGAAAACGCAATCAACGGGGAAGCAGCGAAGACACCAACTTCGGACAGTTCGTCCGATTCGAGCGAGTCTAGCGAATCGCAAACATCGACCGAATCGAACGAGCCGCACGAATCGCAGACATCGGAAGAACCAAAAGATCCACGAAAAACGCCTGCATTCGAATTTTCCCCAGATCTGCGACGGAGTATCTATGCACGCGAAGAATCGTGGCAGGAGTTCGAAGATGCACGTGATCTCGAGATGACGCGAGAGTTACGAGACGCAGGCGTTCGAAATCACGAGAGTCGTGAGGTTCATGACGCAATGGTTCGGTTAGCGGCGGACAATCCCGAAAAGATGACACGGTTGATCCTTGACGCACGCGGTGTCGACGAAGACAGTAGCTAGGGGAGTCCTTCAGCACATTCTAAAAGGTCATCCTCGGTCTGCCAGATACACAGGCGGCCTGCATCATTTAGCATATCGAAAATTGCAGTCTGCATCCCACTGTATGGCTTCTCGAGATCGACGTTCGTATCGACTGTCTCGGAATCCAGAGTGGAATATTCACGCTTGAAAACTCGAGTCTTCGTAAAATAAGACCCCAGAGCAGTGAAGTATCCCTGTTCAACAAGAAAACCACCACGGTCGTGCTCGGTTATCCCGGCAATATAGTCAGTATAGTCCGCTAGAAGGCGGAATTTGACATAGGTGTTGACCCATTCACTCCGGATATCCACCATGAGAAATGCATAGGTATCGCTCCGCCGGTTGAGACGATCCTTGACCAACTGAAGTCGGTATATTT
Source organism: Haladaptatus caseinilyticus (assembly GCF_026248685.1). Taxonomy (NCBI): domain Archaea; kingdom Methanobacteriati; phylum Methanobacteriota; class Halobacteria; order Halobacteriales; family Haladaptataceae; genus Haladaptatus; species Haladaptatus caseinilyticus. Next base: position 2,051 of record NZ_CP111042.1, read on the forward strand.
CCGGGCGACCGTAACTACCGAGAACGAAGTAGGAAGACTCGTTTGTAAAAATCGGCGAGAGCTCTGCAATACTATGTTTGAGGTCTTCGTATTCCTGCGGAGTGAGCGAAGTGTCGTGCAGATGCTCCTCGGCTTTCTCTGCCAATTCCTCGATAGTCGGCTCCTTTGTGCTCATTGTCTCCGTACTCACAATCGCTGAGTATCAATACATCGACTTCATCAGGGACTGCATCGTAATGAACCGATTCGTATTTCGACGAAACGCTTTTGCACGCACTACTCGAAGACACTAGTATGAGTACGTCTGGTCACACGTCATCCAACCTCGACAACGTTCGAAAACGGTTGAACGTTGTCACCCAAGAAACGCGGTTCTCGCTCATCCAAGACATCCTCGGACACCCATCCCAGCTTCCAACGCTGAAAGAACTGGACTACGTGAATCCAAGCAAGAGCCAGACGACGATCCGTCAGCACCTCCAGCAACTCGTTGATGTGGGAATCGTCGAAGAGGTGTTCCTCCCTGACAAGCAACGACAGAACGATCTCCCATACAAGTTCTACGGAATCAGTAACGAGGGACGAACGTTTCTCGGCGAACACGGGTTACTACGTGCCGAAGAAACGTTGCAGACGGTATATACTCGCGTAGAGAAGTCCGACGCGATTGAACGGTATCAAACTGCTCCTCGTCCTGAGCGTTGATCGTCTTCTAGTGAGGTTTCGAAGCCATACGACGCATTGTAGCCGAAAATCGTATGACTGAAAAGTACCTGGAAGCAGTAGTTACAGGAAAAAGTTAGCGTCCCACGAGGCCAACAATCTGCTGGCGCATTTGGGTGTCAATCGGGATTCGAGAACACTGATCACCAAGTCCAATCGACTGAAGAAGAAGGCTTGCTTCATCCAACAGAGAGAGCGTTAGATACGTTCCTTCACGGTAACCATCACTCGTTCGGGTCATTCGAGAGATGAATGACAGTCTGAACTTCCGAACGACGTTGGGCACAGTCGATAATTGCCCGACCGATTCGGGTATCATTCTCTGCACCACGTTCTTCGACCTCCCGACTCACATATCGGGTGACAAGCGTCTTTCCGGAACCAGACTTGGTAAGAAGGAGAGTTCCTTTTCTAGATCCTCCCGTGATTGTCGGTTTGAGTCGCCGAGCGACAGTGTCAATCTGGTTGTTTCGACCGACGATTTTGTCATGCTCGAGGATGTGGTCGATACGAAGTAAATCTTCGTTGGCGAAAATAGGATCATCCTCGTCAAGCACGGAAAGAGGAGCATCGCGAGCCTGAGAGCGAGAATGGGCAACAGCCCCATGCTCGCCGAGTGTTTTCACCTGTGCTGTGCCAGAATCCATACACCGGATTTCAAATGAATTCAGGCACGATTCAGGCGGGAACAGAGCGAAGGAGAACAAGAAAAACACAATTAAACGGCCGTTTAACGAGCGGTAGAAGCGTAATGCCGTGGTTATCATTTGAAATCCGGTGTCAATTGGTGGGACACAACCGATCAGACGAATATTTATTATCAAACAGTGGTTCAGTGTTTAATATATAAATAAAGCTGTCGTAAACGTTAGTTCCATTTCAGAGTGGTTGTATCATTAAGAATTTGGATTCTTGCACGTTACTAATACTACTACTATCTCACCTTAATGGTAAAATATATACACATAACAACGCGACTTTCAGTGCTGTTTTCCAATTGAATTCAATTACCGGGGATTCAAAGAATACTCGTTTGTAAGAAGACGCCCTATGCGGGTGATTCTGAAACTTGAGACGAAGACAGACACACCATGGTCGCGGATGTAAGCAACGAAAACGCGTGTGCTGTCGTTCAAATTAGAAGGTCACACACCACCATCGCGAATGTAACGCCCAATGAACCAGGGGTCAACTGAGGATGTTCATTGGTGTCCCATATCTTATTAGAAACTTACTTGTAGCATAGGACCGTAAAGTCCACTAAGTTAATTCTAATTAGTTCAAAGAGTGGTCGCTTATTCGACCACTCTCGTTTTCCTCATCTGCCGAATTACGTGAGCTTGGGTAATCGTCTACCCCTTTGCTATACTCGTTACATCCGCGACGGTGGTGTGTGTGATTACACGTCTTCTCACGACTTTAGTAATTCATCAACAGATCGTGTGAGCCCCCTATCTCAGATATTTCTTGTATTTACATACGCGACACTGGTGTCTGACGCTGCAATCTGATATCGCCTTTCAGTATTTCATCCGCGATGCCACCCTATTCCGACAGTAAGCCCAAATATCGATCTCGAAAGCTATGTGTAGTGATTCTCCCCGAATTACATCCGCGGCTCCCCTCCCTTTATTACGTATGAGAAATATGTAATAGTCAATCGTATGGTGTCCGATGAGTCTGACGATCGTGATCCACTCTTTCGGTACGATGATCCGGTCTTCGCCCGAGAAGAACTCTTGAAAATTAAGCATATCCCTGGATCAGATCGAATCGTTGGTCGGGATGAGCATATGAAACAAGTCGCTGAAGCCCTCAATCCTGCAATTTTCGGCCGTGAACCGACTCACCTCCTCATTTTCGGCGAAACAGGCACAGGAAAGAGTTTGATTTCGCGAAGTGTGACAGAGCGTGTTATCAAAGAAGCTAAGCGAGACGACATTACGGTAAAAGCTGCCTATGTTGATTGTGGCGAACAAAATACCGAAGCTGGTGTCGTTAAGACCATTGGTCGTGAACTGAACAATCCGACTCAGAGCGGTATTACTATTCCAGAACGGGGGCTTGCGACTGGTGATTATTATCGACGTTTATGGGATGTTCTCGATATGTGTTGTGACGTTGCAATTCTTATCCTTGATGAAATCGACCTTCTGGAGGACGATGAAGTCCTTCGGAAGCTATCTCGTGCGGGTGAAAATCAGCAAATCTCCGACTCGAATATCGGTATCATCGGTATCTCCAACAAAATCAATTTTGCTGATGAACTCGGAGAACGCGTCAAATCCAGCTTCGCACGTGATGAATTGGTTTTCCCTGCCTATGACGCAACCCAACTCGTTGATATCCTTCAAAACCGTCGTGATGCCTTTCGTGAGAATGTCCTCGAAGGCGACGTTATCCCACTTACTGCGGCCCTTGCGGCTCAAGAACACGGTGATGCCCGCAAGGCAATTGATATTCTTCGAAACGCTGGGCGCATCGCTGCTCAATCGGATACTATTCCGGTAACTGATGAGCACGTTCGCCAGGCAAAGAAAAAAACGGAAGCCGACCGATTTGCCGAGTTAATTGCTGGAGCCCCAACGCAAGCAAAGACAATCCTGTTGGCACTCACCAACCTTACCGAGTCTAAACAAGCCGATGAGTTTTCTACGAAGGAAATTTATCGACGGTATCAACAAATAGCACGGGGAACAGGTCTCGATATGCTCTCTGAACGTCGTACCCAGGAGATTTTGAAAGAACACGATTTCTTGAACGTGATTCAGTCGGAGCGCCGAGGTCGAGGGCGTGGTCAAGGGGTTCATGCAAAGCATCGTCTCCTTGAGGAACCCGATATCGTCAAATCCGTACTCGAACAAGATTCTCGCATTAGCGATTTTCTCTCGTCGACTGATAACGATTAATCTGCACTTCTTGAGTGACTCTTTTTCACTCTGTTCTTTGCGTTCCACTCGTTCAATGCGCTCTTTGAACTCTTTCCTTCCTTTGGTTTTTATTCTCAGTAAAGTCAGTGTCTGACATCTTGCTTTTGAATCCACACGAGCGGATTAACCGATTATATCGCTTATCGTGCTACGAGATTAGCTCTTGCAGACGCTAATCTCCATCCTCGACGCGCTTCGTGCGTGTGATAGGGTAGGTTACAATCCATCCCCTGCTTTCTCTTATTTCCATGCGTTCCACTCCTTCCTTGCGTTCTTTGAATTTACCAAAATCGCAATTTCACTAATTATCTGGCTCAGTGTCGACTTCTGGTTCCTGATCGACAAATATCTCCACTTTCAGACTTGCTCACGCCGAATCGTCGCCATATCTGCTGCCACTCGTTTGGATCCTTCTGCCGCAATCACAAGGATATTCGGCGCTGGCGTACAGGGCGCTCGATCTCCGACGTGAAATCCAGCATCTGCAGCACCCGGCAGTTGCACTTGATACCCATTCCCCGCTATCTGGAGAGAAGCGTTTGCAACTCGGTGGATCGAGACAGTGTCGAGGGCGGCGGAGGTCGCGAGTTCGACCATATTCTCATTAGTGATGCGGTCGATGTCGACGACAAGAAGGAGACCGTCGAATGCAAACACGCGGATGTTGGCACGACGGGTGGTCTCCTCGTCATTCTCTTCGACGATTTTAGCGGCTCGGGCTGGTTTTGTGACCTGGAGAGCGAGACCATCGCCGGAGCGTTTGATTTTGTTCGCCATTGAGCGTTAGTATGCTATACTAACCTAAGAAGATTCGCCTCACCTCTTGAGGTTCAGTTCTGTTTCACTCCATACTGGATATAAACTGACTTCAGTTCGTATATACCAGATGTAAATGCAGCTCGTGTACCCCACGGACGGCATCGGATCTTGCACTCTTTCCAAACCCATACGTCCATGCCGTTTTTCTCCCAATGTGTCATGGTACTCTCTTCAGTAAGAGGCAACATCTCCTCCAAGGGTTTACGTGGCGAGTGCGCGAATTGGTGAGTACCAATGGTTGGACAGGGAGGATCACCACTCTCACCCCTTGCGCAAGACGCCCTTGATGCGCTTGCGGCAGCACTGCCGGAGGAGGGAGAATTCACGTACGAGCAAGCGTATACTGTTCTAGCTGAGAACGAAGAGCTTGGGCGGCCTGCAGCCGAGGATATCATCGAACGGCTGTACAATAAGGGTCATCTCTATGAAGTTGAGGGAAAGCTTCGACTCACTGATTATGGATCTACACAGTAACGAGCGTGCTACTACCCAGCGCTCACGAATTGGTATCCGTTCGTTGTAAAGAGGGATGTGGCGGGGCAAAGACGGACCAGGAGTGATGGCGCCAGATCCGGAACTTGTCAGAGCGGCCTCGCCACATGCTAGACAATATCTGCCACAATTAAATGCTTTGTGGTGGATAAAACCTAAAAATTTGATAACAAAATATTATCTATTGTTGCTGGATCGGCACCATCATGAACACGATACTCACTATGATCAGATTGCGTTCGTGTCCTTACGTGGTTCGGATGCTAGTGCCTTAACGAAGTACTTCAGTCGATGCTAGTGACTCGACTTGTTATCAGATGCTTGCATCGATTGAATCTTGAGGATGACAATGTTGTTTGTTGTATCCGTGCTCTCGAGTTCACCTTCGATTTCTAGGTTCGAGAGCGGGGTCGGTCCAACACGAATTAAATCACCAGTGTGGAAATCGCTCAAAGACCCTTGAATATGAACCTCTGCACGGCAGCGCTCTGGGTGATGCACACTACTCAGCGAAATCTGATTAACAGTTGCGTTCTCGACAGGCTCGTCGTTGTGGACTAGTGGTACCTCCGCAGCTTCATCCAGTGTCTGGATATCAAGAACATTAAAGGCGGTTGCTGTGGGTTTGTACCCACCCTTCGGCCCAGGCACTCCTTCGACGAGCTGGAGGGCCTTGAGGCTCTGCATCTGATTCCGAATCGTCCCTGGGTTGCGGTCGATGTCGTCTGCAATCTCTTCACCCTTCACTGCGCTTTCGGACTCGCCGTGGAGATTTACGAGTGCAGTGAGAATCTTCTTCTGACTTGCTGTCAGCTCGATCGATGACATACTGAACGATCTAATCTTCCAGCGGTTAAATCCAGCCACTTTAAATAAATATAATGATCGTTGCTGATGTCCTTCTCTTACTAACCTCTTTACACGATTGCGAATGTATTGCGCTATTTTCTATTCACATCCCTCGCTTTGTGAGGGTAATGCAGTATGAACAAAGTTAGTATGATATAATAACTAACTGTGATTCGATGGTCAATCTCCGACCGCCTGTCTGTCTGAAACCGAGCTTTCGAGAAATCCAAATCGGAAACGGATAAGACGTATTAAGTTCACTTGCCGCTTAGACATTTCAGATTGTGGTTGACTATTGACTACTGTGTATTCGTGTCCCTTTCGGACGTGATGTGGATCTGGCCATACTACTCTCCAGGTAGGTCGTCTAGGATTGGTAGCTGAAGTTTCGCATTCGCGTCAAGATCCGGCCTTGCTGGTTGGGACTAGAACGTTCAGAGTTGTCTTCTGCCACCGCCATTATCGCTGAATTAAGGGTGAAAACATGGATTGGCGTGAGTCGCGCTAAGGTATTAGCGAAGATAAACAGTCTAATACTATGAGCCTAATTGCGTAGACTGTCGGGATTTACCTTGGTTCATCGCCGCTCCCCGACAAAGCTCGTGATGGTTTGACTGCCATTTCACGTAGTTCCCATTCCCCCCTTTGCAAACGAGAGGTGTATTAAATATCGATACTATTGCCGCCATCAAAATAGCCATGACCTTTGGTACCATGAGATGCACTGTCGAGTAGTGCAACGGAGATCATCACTCGACGAAAACGTGGTTTCGAAGAAATTCATCTAACTCTCCACGTTTTGTCACTCATTGTCGATCAGAGTCCAACGACAACGGCTTTCCCGACCCACTGGTACGGTTCTTCGGGCGATGGCTCCCCATAGATTCCATCCAACAATCTCGAATCATTGTCGTTCATCCATTCTGCTGAAGAAGACGAGATCGGTAGCTGGGTTATGCACGGCGAATGGGTGCGGACGATTATACCGTTGTAATAGAGTGGGATTCGCGAGAGTGATCCCCTCTGTTTCGCAGAAAACGACGCATTCCACCGTAACCCACCGATTACTACCACCATGTGTCACCTGCAACGCGGTGTGAATTTCGTGCGGTGGTGTGGTTCGAAAGGGGGTTCTACGAACCCTCGTGATTACAACGCTAAAATCAGCACCCTTCGTTTCTTCCCGCGTTGGTTTCGTCAACTCGCATCCACCCCGCGAGGTCGGGATGGGTGAACGTGACTTCGGTGTGATGCTCACCAACGCCCATCGCGTCGTCGATCGCAACGTTCGAGATGTCTTGTAGCTCACGCCCGGCACACGTTCAGCCATCTCCTCCATCACCCGATAGCCGTCGTCTGTGTACGCACAGCCGTAGTGAGTCACACGAAATTCACACTGTGGTCTGTTATCGCTCCACTCAGACTCTGAGATTGATTCTTATTCATTTGGGCTGAATTGGAGGAGCTCACCTGCATTTTTGTGGTACAATTGCTTATTACAGGGTCGATAGTAAGCCGAACTCTTATTGTGTTGGATGGGCAAAAGCAATAGCCATGTCACTCTCCACTGCTGTGCGGCGGTGGTTAACTGATGAGGATGTCCTCGTCTATGAGTGCCGTCATTGTGGAACGACACTAGAGGCCACCGACCAGCGGTGTCCAACCTGTGGATCGACCGAAAGCATCGAATTTGACGTTTCGTAGTCGAATTTCAGTACAATTCGTTCCAAACTGCTTACAGTAGTCAGATATAAAGTAATCTCGTAGACGCGTTCTTTGACGGAGCGATTAGTCTGCTTGGAGAGCGATTGTTTCATCTAGTACAGTATGAAACGGCAGCGTTTTCTATGAAATAGTAGTTACTCGAAGCGTGACTGATGCCAGTTGGTTTCGCGATGCAACAGAAATTGTACTGCCGATTGGCGTGCTGGATGAGTATCGTGACGAGCTTGAATGCCAATTCATGATTCCTGTGGTCAACAAGCAGGACACAACTCATCTGATTGGTAGTCCCGTCGTTATCCCCGAAGTACGTGACTGGCTCGTCTCGAAGAAGATCGTTGCTCCAAAATCTGAATGAGGATAGATGTCTTATTCTCCGTTTGCTTCTCAGTGCCTACGTGGACGTGAATCCAATCGTCCCGTGTGAAAGTAGATCGCTCGTTTCTGTTCGGGAAGCTGCGTGTTGGTCTCCACATCATGTTGGGTGGTACAGCGGCGGGGATACTCTGCGAAAAAGTCGAACGGAGTCCCCGGAAAGGGATCGTCCCACCGGAATTCCTGCTCAATCACGATTTGTTGGTCATACAGTTTCCCACAGAGGGGACACTAAACCGTGTGGTGTCGGTCTCGGCATAGCATAGTTTAGTCGGCTTTGGCAAGGATTGGTTTGATGGCGCTCGTCACCTCCTCAAATTGCATCATCGTCAATGAATCAGTCGTGAGATAGAGTCCACTCTCGTCAGCGATCACACGCACGAGATAGCCATTGTCGAAGTCTCTAAGTGTAAAGTTGTACTCACCCAGTTCAGACCAGTTGTACGTTCGTTGGTGGTCGAATCCTCTGCGCTCGGTTTCAACGAAGCCGAGTTTGTCTCCGCGTTCAAGTTCATCCCGGAGATACAAGTGTTCGGCTTCGTCTGGCGTGAAGTACGTTAGACTGCGCAGTTCGTCGCCAATCTGTGCCCGGCACGCCCGAACCAACTTCTCGGTAGTGGCATCAGCAAGCGTGCTCATGAGAGAGACTAGCCACGCGCGCTGGAAAATATGTTTTGGCAAGCCACTCTTCAATTACCATCTCAACGTGAGAACTCTCGCCTTCCAGAGTAGGGGAGAAGGCCAGGTAATTGCTTCTAATCGTCGGTAGAATGGAGCTCTGGCGGTGTTTCTGGAATCGTGTTCTGTGTATACCAATAGTGGGTAGCTGACAGCATCCCGAAAGCCGTTAGCACGCCGAGGATCGCTACAAACCAGGAAAGAACGGTCACTGGATAGAAATGCCCCCAGATCCCCATGAAAAGGAGTATACTCCCCAGTGTGAGTCCACAATAATAGCGGTTCCATGGAAGCATTGGCCTGGTGAACACATTCAGATAGTCGTCAAACACTCGTATGCGGCTTGTCGGCTGGATTTCTCCGGTTTCTGGGTTGTAGTCGATGATTCCAGCGTTGGCGAGTGCCGGAATGTGGGTCTGATACAGCGAAATATAGACCCGTTTTCGCTGTTCACTGAGGAGAGCTGTTGGTGTCGTATTGTATTCCCAGGCAGCGACGTGGTTGGTCACATCGGCAAAGTCGACACGACAATTTTCTCGTCGCAGATAGTGAACTGCATATCGTCGTCGCATGCTGTTCAATAACTCGAACACCTGATCCCGGGATAGTTCAGCTCGATTCATTGAATCGTTCAGCTGTTCAGTGACTGCCTTCATGTCTCCCTCCTTGGTGACCGATAATCGAGTACAACGAGACAGAGGCTATCATTCTATCAGGCTAGTTTCTCTTCTTCGGCTTTGTTATCTTGCTGCTGTTTCTGGTTAGCAGCTCTCTACAGTCACTGACCTTAGAGTAGAAATCTCTCCATTCTTGAGAGGGCGTTTGAACAGTAGTTTTAGTCAAAGCAACACCAGTTGATGAGGGCTTCGCCGATTGAAGGTACTCGATACCTACTCGAAGGAATTTCCTGTTTGAAATAATGGGCCGCCTACTTCCATTCAGGCATACGAATTAGTGTTAATTTGAGATTTTTCTGACTATTCTTCCTGATTTTGGTGGTATCATTCACATTCTCGTTTATAGACTCTCTCTATAGGATCTATGGTGGAGTCATGAAGTACTAGATGCCGGTTACAACATCCCAAAAGAGGATTTCACCAAATCGTTTTGTTGTGGATTGTGCTTTCTGTTGGAACACAAGCCAAAAAGCGTACGATATCACGCTGGGAACCAAGAACCTAGTAGAACACTGGAAGTGATTCAGATGGCTGGACGAATCAAACGCATCGCACAGGGGATCGACGGGATCACCAAAGCGGTCTGGGACGAATCGGGAGTGTTTATGAAAATCGTTATTTTGGTGATTCTGATAATGACAGCTGCTGCAATCCCCGTTATTCCGATTGCAATCATTGCCAGATACATCGCAAACCGGTAACCAGCTCCAGACAGTGGTGGTTTATCGCGAAGGAGGTGTCTGATAGACATCTGGCGAACTGGAACGAGATGTCGACAGAACGGTCTTGTAGACCTGTTGGAGGCGGTCCCCCATCTGCGACCGGCTTACCGCGCGCGCAGCGTGGCGCCCGTTTGATTTTCGAGGGGTGGCCAACACATCGACGAGCCCATTCACCAGCTCAGTGTCCGTCTCACAGACGACTGAAGGCGACACACCGGTGACGCGGTCACGGATATCGCCGACATCCACCGCAACGACTGGCAAATTGCAGGCGAGGGCCTCTTTCACCGAATTTGGCGACCCCTCCCACTGTGAGGTCAATAAGAGGACGTCGGCTGCGTTCATATACAACGGTATTCGTGCATGCGGCTCATCAAACACTGTGTGGAGGGTGATCGGCCGGTTAAGACAATCTTGTGCAGCGTCTACTACTCGTTTGGCGCGCGGATAATTTTTCACTGTATGTGAAGGTGAGTAGGGAAAGAGGACATGCAAATGGGTTGGATCCCAGCCAACAGCTGCTTGAGAATCGGGTTGTGGTATGGGCCGAAACTGCTTGATGTCGACGCCATGCGGGACAACATAGCAATCCTGGTCAAGTTCCGCTACCATTGCGGTGGACATGACAATGACGGCGTCACACCAGCGTGCACAGAGCTTACTAAGCCAGCCATAGGGACCGAATAGATCCGATCCCCATAGTGAGAGAACGACTGGGAGTTGTGATTGGGCGAGGGCGAACGGGGCTGTCAATCCATAGTTGGCGTGGAGGAGGTCGTATGACGCAGAAGACTCCCTGAGGACTCGGGGGAAATACCGTAGGTAATCTACTACTGATCGACTCCCGTCCGTGTTTTCGTGTGTATGGCTACCTGGTGGTGTGAGTGTTGTGCATTGGATTCCATTTTCCTCAAGAGTGCGAATTTGATGGCGGTAGAAGCTGTCGTTCGCACCAGTCACTAACTGCAAGACCTTCATTTGTAGACAGTGTCCTTTACCTTGCAGATGTGATCACCGGGTGACTCGGCCATAGTCGCCACACTTCGGTTGGACGTTTTGTTCTACCGCCCTTAGCACTGCTAGTGTGAGTATACTCCGAATCCCGTATTGTCTCTCTTCCCACCTTTCAGGTATATCGACACGCCGACGCTCTCCCTCCTCGACAGGAGGTGCAGGATTGTTAGGGGATTAGTTTGGTTGTGCACTCGAGCTAGCTGTTGCTGTCGACTTCGAGTTGAGTACTCCCGCACGGTGGGTGCCATTTTCTTGGATGAATCCGTCCGTAAGCTCTTCTTCTGGAACAGTCACTGTATAGGTGCCATTCTGTTCCTCGATGCGTTCGCTGAACAAGCAGAGTAATTCATCGGGAATCTCCTTGCTCTATTTCGGACGCTACAGTGGTATATGCGTGCCCGTCTGAGTGAACCACTTACTTCCGGGTCCTTGACGGGTGAGTAGTCGGGAGTTATCGAGGTGACCAGTATGCTCGGGTGTGGTCGTTCGTCGCTGTTGAGTAAGTAGTGTCTTGTCAGGATACTTAACAACCGAGTCTCTCCTTTGTCGTAGGCAGATTACCGAATATCTCGAGTGTTTCGTGGATGCCTATACGCCGCCCACCAAATGCTGTCTCGGTCTCGTCATCCTTAATCACATAATCGCCGTACCGCAATTTAGTCGATAATGGTTAGTTGAGCAAATCTAGATTCCGTTTATATTCCTTTTGCCAAAATCATTTAGCCACTTTGGGTTCTCGTTACTACATGAGTGCTCGGTAGCTTGGCTTTGGCCAGCTCACTGGTCGATATCATATCGTAGGACACCGAGCTACCGTGCACTCTTAGGAAAGAGAGGTGGTGAACTGATAATTCTCCACATTTCTCTCTTTCCCTCCTTCGTTGGCCAGCTCTGCGTCTGTTTTCATCGCCAGAAATGGGTTTCCAGAAACACCGGTCAATTTCGTCTCAACAGTTGGACGCAGAACTAGGCCCAAAGCTTCGACTATCTGATTGCTAGAGTGATAAGGCAGTCCTCTCACGATTCGTCTTTGGTGAGCCGGCTATCTGTTGTGTAATATTTCTCCGTTTCCTGAACAGTAATGAAGGGAATTGATATTTGATTAATATCATTTATGGCAACAAGAATTAAACCCGCGAAAGACGTAGGATAGCAATCACCATGATCGATGGTCTTGAGAAAGAAGTCGAGATGCTCACACGGCATCTCGACGTTATGCAGTTAGTAATTGAACACGAGCCGTTTGGCATTGTGAAAATATCGAATGAAACTGGGTATCCGCATCATAAGGTGCGCTACTCATTGCGAGTGCTTGAAGAAGAGAATTTAATTGAGCCGACCGATGAAGGGGCAATCACCACTGATCAGACAAGCAATTTCGTTGACGATCTCGAAAACAAAATTGACGATATTCAGGATACTCTTGAAGGAACGAAAATTGAGAAATAAGAAAAACCATCGGGAAAGTGTGACCATGAGTAGATTTCAACTTATAAATAGGATTACGACACTGTCGGTCTCGTCCGGATATTAATCCCCCTTTCGACCACAGCGAATAGCAACCGGACTCATCGTGCTTTCAGACATAAAAGGAGTTCAATCAAGGGATTAACTGCTTTACTGGTTCGGTCCCACCGAAATATCGTTGACCGGATTCACTCAATATCAAATTCTCCACCTTTTTGAGATGTTCCCATGCCGTTGTTGGATGAACGTCCATAGCTTCACCGAGGTCATCCATGGTGATGTCCGAATTGGACTCATAGTAACCCAATGAGTACGCAGTTTCAAATGCCTCCTGTTGACGAGATGTGAGCCGGGTCAATATTGCAGTTGAATTCATAGATGGATTATCTGAAATAGTTCCCATGTTAATGCACTTGCGCAAATCAAGGTCATTATCGAGCGTTCCAATTTTCTCGATTAGTTTATAGAGTGATTCTTTTTGTTCGATGTACACTCCCCAATGTTCGATACCCCGCTGAACACTAACGGTGCTGTCTCGGTAACAGCCATGCGATCCGAGGAGGTTTAGGATACTTGGATTGTCGCTGTTGTACTCAATCTCGCTCGTGAAATAAGCTTGTTGAGAATTCTCGTCAGAAATCCGTCGAAATGACTTAACGAACTCATGATCTCGGAAAATACTCTCGAATAGATCGATTTGTGTTTTTTCTCCTCGGAGACAGATGAGTCGCTTTGCGCGATGACCACTGATCTCAGCTTTTGATAGGTTCTGTACATTAACTTCTGGAACGTCTGCACTCGTATCGGAAATCGGGCATCCAAAGTGACGAATTGCTAGTAGTGCTTCCCACATGTATCTATATGTGCATTCATTTAATTATCACTCTTGTCCAGGTATCCCAATATATTGGGGTCAAAAGCTTTTCAATAATAATTGTAGTGTATACCCATGTCAGAAGTTGACAACCGGGATTTGGAAGGCCCTGAAATTGATAGACGAACAACACTGAAGTTACTCAGCGCAGCAGGGATGACTGGACTTGCTGGATGTACTGGTGGCGACGGTGACGAGTCCGGTGGCAGCTCAAAAAACGGTGCTGACAATTCCTCAGTGACAATGGGTGGCTCCATCGAGGCTGGCTTCCAGACGGATAATCTGGAATTTCTTGATCCGCACTATGTTGATAAGGGCGCGCAGATGCAAATTGTTTCCAACGTCTTTAGTGGATTATTGAAACTTGACAAAGATAGTAAAATGGTGGGGGATCTTGCGAAGGATTGGGAAATCCCCGATAAGAAAACCTACGTGTTTCAACTGCACGAGGGAGTCACGTTTCATAATGGAGATCCATTGAAAGCAGAGCAGGTGAAGTGGTCGCTTGATCGTCTCATGGCGGACGAGAAGTCCGAGCACCATGGGAAGGTTACAACCATAGAAAGTGTCGAGGCGACGGGTAGTCATGAGGTAACGATCAAAATGTCGGAGCCGACTGCACCGTTCTTGGCGTTTATGACCAACGTACCGGGGAGAGCAGGCTCAATCGTACACAAAAATGCGGAAGACGACCCGAAATCGTACAACAAGAAACCAATCGGAAGCGGCCCGTTCAAAGTAAAGTCGCGCAGTATGGGAGAATCCATCACGCTTTCCAAATTTGATGACTATTGGGAGACTGACGACAAAGGAGACCAGCTTCCGTATTTGGATGAAGTAAAGATTCGGCTCATTCCCGAACCATCGACAATGTGGTCAGCTATCACATCCGAAAGCATCCAACATTGTGCCCAAATCACAGGCCAGTTTGCAAAACAGGGAGAGAACATGAGCGCTCTCAATGTCCGAAAAACTAGTTCCGGCGACTGGTCGTGTATTGCACCGCTTGGTGCAGATCCTGCAAAATATTCTGAGAAGGCGAAGGTCGCAAGTGGCTATGATAAAATCACAACTAAATGGAAGGGCAAGGATATTCCAACGGCAAACAAGAAGGTTCGTCAAGCAATTGCGATGGCCATCGACCGGGACGAAATAGTAAAAAAAGCATACTTCGGGTATGCGACTCCCGCACATTCGATTTTCAATCCGACGATGTCAATCGCTTACGAAAAAGAACCGAAGACTGGCCAGTACCACGACCCAGAGAAGGCAAAGCGACTCTTGGATGAGGCTGGCTATACCGGTAATCCCCGGTTCTCATTCAAACTGCTTGGCATGCCCGAGTACAAACGCTGGATGACTATTATCCAACAGCAGCTTTCGGATGTTGGGATTAACGTCGAGCTCGATATCCAGCAGCCGTCGTCGTACTGGGATTCAATCTACCGCTATGATCATATGGTGACGACCTACGGTGGATCGACAGATATCGACCCCTATATGACCTGGTGGAAGCAGCTTGGGACTCCGGATCCCGAGACAAGTCTTGGGGTCTGGCAAAAGAGCATGATGTTTGATAAGAAATTCGATGATGCGCTTCTGAAATCGTTCAAGACGCCAAAACCAAAGAAGCGTAAACAACACATCCGCAAGGCCGAGGAAGTGTTCCTCGATCAAGCGATGTACACAATGACTGTGTTCATGCTCAAAGCGAAGATCGACGTTTCGAGTCTCAAAAACGTCGGTATTCAGGCCGGGATGAGCAACTTCCACCAGGCATATCTGGAGAAATAATGGTATCGACCATTTCTCTCGTTGTAATCCTCCCAGGAGGTGCCTAGCATGGGAATGCAGCGGTATCTCGCGAAGCGGATATTCCACGCTTTCGTCGTCATCTATGTCGTCGCGACGGTTGTGTTCGTCGCCGTTCGCTCGATTCCTGGTGACCCAGCCCGTCTGATGCTGGGTGGTGACGCCGATCCACAGGCGCTCGCAGCGGTTAGACAGGAACTCGGGCTCAATCAGCCAATATATGTCCAATATATACGGTGGCTTGGCGAACTCGTACAGGGTGATTTTGGTGAATCGATCCATACCCAACAGAGTGTTATCACGATGCTCGTTGACGTCGCAGAGCCGACGCTGTCAATTGCTCTACTTGGAATGTTGATTGCGATCTGTATTGCAGTACCCGCTGGTATCATCAGCGCCATCCACCGATACTCCACGGAAGACTATCTTGCGACGCTCATTTCCTTTTTCGGCATTAGCATGCCGGGATTTTGGATTGGAATCCTACTGATTCTGGGTATCGGGACTCGTTTTGAAGCCATTCCGTCATTCGGATACGTCCCACTCTCAGACGGAATTGTTCCGTGGTTTAAACACATCCTCCTTCCGGCAATTGCAGTTGGCCTGCCATATGGCGGGATTCTCATGCGCATGACCCGATCTTCGATGCTAGAAGTGCTAAATGAAGATTATATGCGAACGGCTCGAGCGAAAGGACTCTCTCCACGACTCGTGCTGTTCAAGCATGGATTCCAAAACGCGCTCATGCCAGTTGTCACAATCGCTGGAATTCTGTTGGCTGTTGTCCTCGGTGGTGTCGTCGCGGTCGAGATCGTCTTCGGCATTCAAGGACTTGGCCGGCTGCTCATTAGTTCAATCAACCGACGTGACTTCCCAGTGGTGCAGGGTACCGTTATTATCATCTCGTTTGTGTTTGTGTTCATGAATCTCATTGTCGACATGCTATACACAGTCATCAATCCCAAAATCAAGTACGGAGGTAGTGAATAATGATGTCGATACTTTCCATTGTCGGGCATGACTCCGATGGAGCAACGGTGTTCGGTATTCGAACAGACCTCATTGAACGCCTTGTAGACACTATCAAACGGGACTTCAAAGCAAAAATAGGGCTCACAATTGTCCTTACGTTCCTTGCCGCAGCGATTTTCGCGCCCGAACTCGCACCGTTCGACCCGATGGTACAGGAGTTCGAGATGCTTCAAGCACCCACACTTACTGGTGATCATCCGCTCGGGACGGATTCATACGGCAGAGATCTCTTATCAAGGATCATGTACGGCGCACGGATCAGTTTACTTGTCGGCATCGGTGCTGTCTCCGTTGGTGCATTTGCCGGTGTTACGATCGGCCTGATTGCTGGCTACTACGGAAATTGGATCGACGATGTATTGATGCGCATTATCGACGTTATGTGGGCTTTCCCGTGGTTGCTCATCGCGATCATGCTCGTCGCGATCTTTGGCCAGAGTCTCTGGAATGTTATTTTTGCAGTCGGGTTCGCATACATTGACGACTTCGCTCGAATCACACGTGGTGAAGTACTTTCGATTCGGGAAGAAGAGTACACGCTCGCCGCAAAAAGCGTCGGATTGGGTGACTTCCAGATCATCGCCGAAGAGGTGCTTCCGAATACCGTTGCACCACTTATCGTCCAATTTACCGTTCTAGTTGCTCGTGCGATGCTTGCAGAGGCGACACTCTCTTTCCTCGGGTTAGGTGTCAAGCCAACCACGCCGACTTGGGGAGCACTTCTCGGACAAGGTAGAAATTTCCTCACCCAGGCGTGGTGGATCTCCGTGATTCCCGGGTTGATGATCATGATTACCGTTCTTGGCATCAACCTCTTTGGTGACGCACTCAGGGACGCCTTTGACGTGAAAGATGATGGGGGTGCCTGATATGAACGATGAGCCATTACTAGAGGTTCGCAACCTTCGCACGAGTTTCGAAACTGAACGGGGAACTGTCGACGCTGTTGATGGGATTTCGTTCGAAATCTATCCTGGGGAAGTGTTCGGCATGGTTGGCGAGAGTGGGTCGGGAAAATCCGTCACAGCACTCTCGCTACTCCAGTTGCTTGATTCGAATAGCACCGTCGAGGCCGACGCCGTCCGGTTCAAGGGTGAAAACCTCCTTGCCAAATCCGATGCTGAGATGCAAGACGTTCGTAGCGGCGAGATCAGCATGATATTCCAGGATCCGTCGACGTCTCTTAATCCGGTAATGACGATTGGCGAGCAAATTGCCGAAGTCTATCGGCAGCACGCTAGTTCAGCTGAATCCGGTGGGTTCTGGCCAGAGATGAAACGAAAGTATGTGTCTGGCACCAGTACAGAGAGTGAATCATGGCAGCGTGCCATCAAATTGCTCGACACAGTTGGCATTCCTGATCCGGAAGTGCGTGCCACTGAATATCCCCATCAGCTTTCAGGCGGAATGCGTCAGCGCGTCGTTATCGCACAGGCACTCGCTGGCGACCCCGAGCTCATAATCGCGGACGAACCGACTACTGCACTTGACGTGAGCATCGAAGCGCAAATCCTAAACGAACTCGTCGATCTCAAGAACGACTACGATGTCTCAGTAATGCTCATCACCCACGATATGGGGGTTGTCAGAGAGACATGCGATCGTGTCGCGGTGATGTATGCCGGTGAACTAATGGAGCAGGCAATGGATGATGACCTCTTTGCAGAACCACACCACCCCTATACGCAGGGACTGTTGAGCTCTATCCCCCGAATTACGGACGACCGTGAATGGTTGGACGTTATCGAAGGAACTGTTCCGGATCTCATCGACAAGCCTGCGGGCTGTCCATTCCGAGACCGATGTGATCGAGCGTTCGAAATGTGTGACCACCCACTCGTTGGGTACGATGTAAATTCGGATATCAACTCCGAACCTAGCGGACACACAGCATATTGCCATCTACACAACGGTCACGTTGAAACCAACGCGGATGGCCACGCGGTTCACATCAATGAGGGTGCACGTGCGGAAGTTGAATCCAAACGAGTCGAGGTAAAGAGCGATGAAATGGCACGAGCAGATGGCGGTGATACCCAATGAGTTCAGAGACAACTCTGATAGATGAAGAAAAACGTGAACTACCAAAAAGTGAACCGTTGTTTCACGCAACAGGTGTGAAAAAACACTTTTCGACCGATACGGGGCTTATTGACCGCCTCATTGGTGATGATAAATCGGTGAAAGCGGTTGATGACGTCGATATCATGGTTGGATACGAAGAAACACTCGGCCTCGTCGGTGAGTCTGGTTGCGGCAAAACAACGCTAGGGCGGGTTCTGTCCCGACTTTATGAGCCAACGGACGGAACGCTTACGTTCGAGGGGAAAGATATAACCACTCTCGAAGGTAAAGCACTGAAAAATCTGCGGAAAAATATACAAGTAATCTTTCAAGACCCGCTGTCTTCACTCAACCCACGAAAGACTGTTGGTGAGATCGTCGAAAAGCCCCTCAAAGTACACGATATCGAAACAGAACAGGGAACACGTGCGCGTGTCGGTGAATTGTTCAAAGAAGTTGGTCTTCGAAAATCTCACTTAGATCGCTATCCACACGAATTCTCCGGTGGTCAGCGCCAACGCGTTGGTATTGCACGTGCCCTTGCTGTTGAGCCCAAATTGATCATTGCAGACGAACCAGTTTCGGCATTGGACGTTTCTGTGCAAGCTCAAATCATTAATCTCTTGAAACGCCTACAAAAGGAGTACGGGCTCTCTTACCTCTTCATTGCTCATGATCTCTCTGTTGTCAAGCACATCTCCGATCGTGTCGCGGTGATGTATCTGGGCAATATCGTCGAAACGGGTCCAACAGCATACATTTACGATAATCCTCAGCATCCCTACACTCGGGCACTATTGAACTCGATTCCGAACATTGCGGGTGATGGGTCAGTGCGCGAAAATCCGCTATCGGGCACACCCCCAAGCCCCATCGATCCTCCTGAAGGTTGTCCGTTTCACACGCGCTGTCCAGAGTATATTGGAGGCGAATGCGATGGGTCGAAGCCTGAACTTCAGTCGGTAGCCCACGCAACTGGAACCATTGGGCAGACAATGGCACCCGAGGAGGAAATAGAGAGGATCGATGAAAGACAAGCCCATCTCGCCTCCTGTCACTGGTTAGAACACCCTGCAAACGAACGGCGTGCACAGGATCCATATGCTGATGAGAGCGGTAGGGATTGGAAATGAGTCGTAGTGAGGTGTCATTGATATGGTTGTTGAATATTTCGATGCTGAAGACTGAAATGATGATGGTGGGCTGCTAAATGGCTTCTGATAGCAGTAAGGACTACGCACAGCGTGCTCGCGAACAACTCGGCTTTTCGCGCTGGTGGCTCATTGTTGCCGCAGCGATAGCGATGGCTGTCGTCAGTCCATATCAGTACGTTTGGTCTTCGATCGAGGGCCCGTTAGCGAGGGATCTCGACATCCCTCTCACCCAACTTGGGCTGGTTTTCGCGCTCTTTGTCATCTTCCAGTCTGGATCACAGTTCCCGGTCGGATGGTGGCGTGACCGACACGGACCACGAGAGATAACACTTGCTGCAGCCGCGCTCGCCGGTGGTAGCTATTTCGGGCTTGCTTATTCGACAGCGATCTGGCAACTGTATGTCCTATACTCACTTGGTGCGATTGGTGTGGGTATCGTCTATACGGTCTCAGTGAATACGGCATTGAAATGGTTTCCTGACCGACGTGGTCTTACCACAGGTGCTGGGACGATGGCATTTGCAGGTGGTGCCGCACTCTTTGTTCCCTACGTTCGCGCAAATGCTTCCATCGGCGGCTATAGCGAGGTGCTACGGAACATGGGATTCGTCATCGGTATCGCCATTTTCATCGCTGCATTTGTTTTGCGTGACCCCCCGGCAAACTGGTGTTCTCAGGGTGACGTAGGTGAAAAGCACTACTCTCGGCAAGATTATAGTTGGCGCGAGGTTCTTGGTACGTGGCAGTTCTGGGTAATGTACGGAATTTTCGTCGCGGTGAGCGGGGCAGGATTAATGCTTACGGCGAAGATCGTCTTGTTCGCTCAACAGATGGAGCTGAATGCGGTGACGGCTACGATGTCGGCGACGTTCCTACCCATCGCTGGTGGTGTCGGCCGTCTCTTATTAGGAGACCTTTCCGACCGATTGGATCGGCAGAAGGCAATGGCAGCGTCGTTTACGCTCTGTGGTCTTGGTTTGTTTGCTGTCGTCTGGTTCGGGCAAACGAACTCGAGTCTTGGCTTTATTATCTCAGTTATGATAGCGACATTTTTCTGGAGCCCTCAGTACACGCTTTTTCCAAGTCTCGTGGCTGATTATTACGGTGAGACTCATTCTTCAGCTAATTATGCACTCCTCTACTCGGGCAAAATGTGGGGCGGCGTTTTCGGTGGTGCAATTACTGCATGGCTTGCTACGGCAACGAGTTGGGCCATTGTATTCAGTATCGGCGGTGTGTTCGCCGTCTGTGGTGGTTTGGCCGCGCTCGTTTTGCGTTCACCGACGAACAATTCACAGCCCACCAGTGAGGTTGTTCGCTCACCCGCGCCAGGGGGCGACGAATAATCGATTGACCACTGATCGAGAGAATGGCACAATCGCCGCTGTTCGAGCCTATCACGGATATTTCCGAGGTAGTATAGATTCGGCTCGAACACGAAACCCACTACAATTGGATAGCGTTCGTGCCGTTACGTGATTCGGACGCTGGTGCGTTAACGAAGTACTTCGGGAAGGTTGCTGGGGAGGACGAGTACAAGTATCGGGGCATCGAGTGTCGCCAACGGAGGACGCTGTCGTATATCGATGCAGCGCAGAAAGCGTTGATTCGAGCGGTGAATGAGTACCGTGATCCGGAGGAGGTTTGTGAGGAATTGCGGTCCTGGGTCGATCGCCTTGAACGTGGGGCGGTCGATCCGAATGAGTTGGTGATTACGAATCGGGTTTCGAAGAAACAGGAGGACTACACGCAGTCGACGCAGAGTGTAGCAGCGCTGGAGCGGGCGGCTGATCTGGGGTTGGCGCGTGCACCCGGTCAGAGTGTATCGTATGTGGTGGTGGACGATTCGAAGAAATCTCGGGAGCGGGTGATGTTGGCGAGTGAGTATGATCTCGGGTTTTATCGGGAATTGTTGGTTCGTGCGGCAGCGAGTGTGGTGTCACCGCTTAGGTGGCGTGAGTCGGATATTGAAAAGGAGTTAAAAGAGTATACTGAATCCAGTTTGGCGTCTTTCGGGTAAAACGACTATTTGATTGCCATAATCATTTGCCTTGCCGTTACATGACCCTGTTTCTTTCATTTTGCACTATCCCTATGGTCTCAAAACCAGTGTTGAGTGGTTTCTTTTGACAGAATATTTTTGCACGTCCATGCTTTCATAGGGGGTATGAGTTCGTCCACACCAACACCTGCGACTGTACTTGAGGTATTTGGTACACTCGACCCACCAGGGACTCCTTTGACCACCACAGAGGTTTCCGACGAATTCGACTGTACGACCCGAACTATTTACAACAAACTCGACACGCTCGTTGACGATGGCATGCTCAAGACAAAGCAGGTCGGTGCCCGTGGTCGAGTGTGGTGGCGAGTTCCTCCTGAGTACGATCGTCAGCCTGAACACGAAGTGAATTCAAACCAAATCGACGAAACTAGAACTCCTTCGCACGAATCAGTGACTAATTTCCCGTTCGGAAGTGAGATGGGCAAGCAGATCCGCGAATTCGACTGGTCCGAGACACCGATCGGTCCGATGGACGACTGGCCACAACAGTTGCGAATCGCAGTCGATATCATGTTGGGTGCGACCGAAGCCATCGGAATTTACTGGGGGAGTGACCTTACGCTCCTCTACAATGACGCTGCCCGGGAATTGATTGGCAATAAGCATCCAGACGCACTAGGACAGCCGGCTCGGCAGGTGTTTCCGGAGGCTTGGGAAACACTCGAACCACTATTCGACCATGTCATGTCGGGAAATGGTGCCACTGCACTTCACGAACAGTTGATTCCTCTTGAACGGACTGGCGAAATAGAAGACGCTTGGTTCGACTCTAGTTACAACCCAATACCAATCGAGGATGGCTCAGTCGGTGGCGTATTCAACATCGCAGTTGACGTCACTGACAGAATTCAAACCGAACAAGCACTATCCGAAAGCGAGGAGCTATTGCGGATTGCGCTTGATGTAGGGGAAATTGGCGTTTGGGAACTCGACCTTCGAACCTATGAGTCTCCCTATCACTCACTACGACACGACGAAATTTTTGGGTACGAGGAACCCATCGAAAAGTGGAGCCTTGAATGTGCCTTTGATCACTTCCACCCAGAGGATCGCGAACGGATGGAAGCGTGCTTCGAAGAAGCATTACAAACGGGCGAATGTGAATTCGAGACTCGAATCGTTCGAGCCGATGGCGAACAACGGTGGATCATGGTTCAAGCCAGCTTCTATTATGACGATGACGAGCCGATTCGAGCCGTTGGAATTGTCCAAGACATTACTGCACGCAAACAAACTGAGGCTAAGCGCGAAGTGGTACGAGACCAACTAGAATCGGAACTGAGCGATATTCTTGGGCGCGTCTCTGACGCCTTCTATGCCGTCGATGATGAGTGGCGATTCACGCATATTAACGATCGAACCGAGGAACTACTTGAACAATCAAGAGAAGAAATGATCGGTAAACGCCTCTGGGATGTTTTTCCGGAAGCAACCGAGACTGTCGCCTGGAGCGATTTCCACGAGGCAATGGAGACGAACGAACCCCAGAGCCACACCCTCTACTACGACTCGCTCGAGATGTGGATCGAGGAGACTGCCTATCCCTCCGAAACGGGACTATCTGTGTACTTCCGGGACGTGACCGAGCGCAAGGAAGCCAAGGGGGCACTGCAGGAGGCTAAGGAGCAACTGGAGGTTGCGACCACCGCGGGGTCAGTCGGGGTCTGGACATGGAACATTGCGTCTAACATCGTGACCGCAGACAGGATACTCGCAAAGAAGTTTGGTATTACCCCTGAAACGGCTGCTACGGGTGCGCCTCTTGATGATTTCTTAGCGTCTGTCCATGAGGACGATCGGGCCCGAGTAAGACAGGCAATCGAGGGAGCGACTGACGAGTTCGAAGCCGAGTACCGAGTACAGGACGCAAACGGTGACGAGCGATGGGTGATGGCACGTGGTGAAGTCGAGTACAATGCCAATACTGAGCCAGCTCGGATGAATGGCGCTCTCATTGACATTACCGAGCGTAAGCGTGCCCAGCTCGCTCTCGAACGACTCAATGACGCGAGCCGTGAGCTGATAGACAGCGATACGGAGACGATTAGTAACCATATTGCTGAGCTCACACGTGATGTTCTCGGTGTCGAATTCGTCGCACTCTGGCGCTATGACGAAACGGTTGGTGAACTTCGAGAGGATGTCTGCCACACGGCTTTCGAGACAGACCTCGATGTACGTTTTCCCGCCGACTTTTCGAACCACGTTTGGCAAACATTCATCGGCGACGATCTCGATGTCGAAAATCACCTCGACTTTCCCAAGAGTTCATCATCGACGGTGCCACTGCAAAGTCGTGTGCTCGTTCCTTTGGGAAGCCACGGAGTTATCTGTGCTGGCTCGACGCGGACTGGAACGTTCGACGAGCAAACAATCGAACTCGTGGAAACGGTCGCTGCGACTGTCAAAACGGCATGGGATCGTGCCGAAGGCGAACAGGAGTTGAAACGGCAAAACCAAGAATTAGCACGTCTTGATCAGCTTAACTCCCTCATTCGGCAGATTGATCAAGCACTCGTGCAGGCCGATACAGTCACTGAGATTGATCAGTCAGTCTGTGAGCAACTAGCGGATTCTGATCTCTTCGAGTTTGCATGGATTGGCGAATTTGATGCGATCAGAGAAACAATTGAACCACGACAGTGGGCCGGTATTGATAGTAGCATTGTGGAGAATCGTACGATTACCATCGACGACAGCACTACTAATCAAAATCCCGTGGCTACCACAGTTGCCACTCGAGATCCGCAGGTCGTTGCGGATATTGCCACCGATAGACGAATTGGTTCGTGTCGAGAGGCCATTCTTGAGGAAGGTGCCCGTTCATGCATCAGTATTCCACTGCTCTATGAAGAAACGCTGTATGGCGTTCTCACTGTCTATATTGCGCAGCCACAGCCGAATGAACGCAATCAGCAGGTAATGGATGAACTTGGTCGAACGGTTGCCCATGCAATTCATGC
Source organism: Haladaptatus caseinilyticus (assembly GCF_026248685.1). Taxonomy (NCBI): domain Archaea; kingdom Methanobacteriati; phylum Methanobacteriota; class Halobacteria; order Halobacteriales; family Haladaptataceae; genus Haladaptatus; species Haladaptatus caseinilyticus. The sequence continues at coordinate 26,483 of NZ_CP111042.1, forward strand.
CGCCCAGAAACAAGAGACTGCACAGACGGACAGTGTCGTTGAGCTCACGCTCCAGTTTCAGGCGCCGGGAACGGTGCTCGCGCGACTCGCTCGGGATGCTGCTGTCCAACTCCGATTCAAGGGCATTGTTCCCACTGGGAACGGTTCTTTACACATATTTTTCACCGGAGATCGGACGTCGGTTGATGAGATTCAAGATGCAGGAACTGATCTCTCTGGGATTTCAGCACTCACGTGTGTCGCCGAGCACGATGAGACATGTATGTACAAAGCAACCGTGTCTACTTCGCCGATTGTATCACAACTTGCCACGCAAAAGGGGACGGTACGCACGCTCATCTTCGATAGAAATACTACGGTTGCGGTCGTAGATCTCCCGTCTGCCGCTGACGTTCGAGGCTACATTGATGATCTCCAGCGTACCTATTCCTCGGTACAGCTCACGTCTCGTCGCTCGTGTGACCGGTCGCCCGAAACAGTCCAGGATGTACAGATGGCGATCAAAGAACCACTTACAGATCGCCAAACGGGTGTACTCAAGCTTGCATATTTGAGTGGATTTTTCGAATCACCGCGGACAAACACAGGCCAAGAGATTGCGGACATGCTGGACGTTTCCCCACCGACATTTACACAGCATCTTCGGGCAGCTCAGCAGAAGGTCTTCGCACTTGCATTCGACGAGGAGTGACGCAATCTCTCTCAGATTCAGTATCTAGGTACCCTATTGACTTCCATTTCAGTATCATGGTATAAGATCCTTGTAGCATCCCTCTCTAAATAGTGCTAATGACCGAGGACGTTTCCAATGAGAATCGATCAGTCAATCTTGAACAGACGCTCCGAGCAGATCGAGTTGGATATGATCCAGAGACAGAGACCTATTACGCTCAATACGATACAGAGAATGTCGAGAATTTAACGACCACGATTGTTCGATCAGTGTCGGCAGTCACAGGAAATCCACCTCGGGAGTTCGATCCATTATACGACGTGATTGATCCGGATGCACTCAAAGATCTGTTTGACAAACCCAGACGCAACGCACCCAATCACGATGGAGTGTATGTCACCTTCAAATTCGCATCGTGCGAAATAGCAATTAACTGGGACGGTGAAATTCAAGTCACCCCACCATAGGACGTCTCATCGGCATCAAACGAAGGGTGAAATCTTGCCCGGGACAGTAATCCTAGCTCTGAAAATGCGTCAGTAGCGATTCGACTCGCGGATCGTCACGATAGCGGATTGTTTCACTCCGTTTGTCAAACTCAACGAGTCCGATGTCAGCGAGCTTTGGAAGATGATGGTGGAAGAGCGTGATTTCGATCTCATTGAAAGAATCAGTCTTATTGTCGTTTTCTCGCGCTGCGATATCCTCAACCAGTTCTTGCATCGTTGCACTGTTGGACGATGTGTTGGATAGATAGGCAATCACACAACGTCTCCGTCGGTTAGTGAGGGCCGAAAAGAAATGATCCGGAATGTCGTGGAAGGAGACGTCCTGATGGTCGGTCTGTTCCTCTGGGGGATGCGAGTCAGAATCATCGTTTTCAGTAGGAAAGTCCGTCATTGTCTGCTAGCTTAACCTGATTCTACAAAACTACTGGGGCAACTCACAGGAAGCAATTGGCGTGTTCTCATGACGATCACGAAAGCCACGTAGACGGATTGGCTCGGTATTCTCGACAAGTTCAGTGGCGATAACAACGTATGTTTCTAATACGATTCTCGTTGACTGTCGATAGGTGGTTCGTTACAATGTTGTAAAGAGGGGGATCGCGACAGCGATCCTCTCCGTTTCGCAGAAAAAAGACGTACTCCACCGTAACCAACCGATTACAACCACCATGTGTCACCGGCAACGCGTGGGGGATGCCGTTCTCCAGCACTGCCGTCGGCGCAAAACACGTCTACCCCTGCCCCTCGCCCGCTCCTGCCGACCTCGCTCATCTCATCGAAACAGAAGGCGTTACGCTTACTGCCGGCGTCCCCACCGTCTGGCTCGGACTCCTCAACCATATCGAAAACCACGACGTCGATCTTTCTTCACTCGAACGAATCGTCATCGGCGGGAGCGCTGCCCCAAAATCCGTTATCGAGCGGTTTGACGATCTCGGTGTCGAAGTCATCCATGCATGGGGGATGACCGAGACTGCACCCATCGGTACCGTCGCCCAATTAAAAGCCGACTTCGAAGACAGCCCTCGACAGGACCGCTTTGAGAAACGAGTTAAACAAGGGCTGGTCGTCCCCGGCCTTGAATTCAAGGTCGTAGACGACCATGGCGAAGAAGTCCCATGGAACGGTGATGACTTCGGTGAACTCTATATCCGCGATCCATGGGTTACGGACTCATATTTTGACCCCCCGACACGAACGAAGAGGATTTCGAGGGCTCATGGCTGAAAACCGGTGATATCGTTACTGTCGATGAAGATGGATACATCGAGATGGTGGACCGCGCCAAAGACGTCATCAAATCCGGTGGCGAATGGATTTCCTCGGTCGAACTGGAGAACTCACTCATGGCGCACGATGATGTCGCAGAAGCAACCGTCATCGGAGTACCACACGAACGCTGGCAGGAACGCCCCGTCGCATTTGTCGTCCCGACTGAGGGTGCAGATACTACTGATGCCCTGAAAGAGGAGGTCCTTTCAGTCGTCCGTGAAGAGTATCCGAAGTGGTGGGCGCCCGACGAAGTTCTGTTTATCGACGAAGTCTCAAAAACGACAACCGGGAAATTTGACAAAAAAGTACTGCGCGACGAATATGCTGATCTGTCCCTGGTCGAGGGGAAGACCCCGAGCCGAGAGTAACAGCAATCCGTTCCACGAAGAATTCCATACTAGCGGTGGATGTTGTCGTGTCCATTCGCCTGATTAACTCTAGCAAGGTGTTAGACCAACCACGAACAACACAGTCCGTAATACAGACCGTCTCCGTTTTGATGGGATATCGGCTGGTACTCTCCAACTACCCTAATACAGCAAAAGAGTGAACGGAGATTAGAAGTAGAGATCGGCGATACGATCAGCAGTCCGTAGTGCAAGTGCCTGGCCACTATTCGTCGGGTTCGGGCCGCCAAGCCCGTTCGCCAGCGCAGAGTGATCGGCGACGAATAGTCGATCGACGTTCTTTGCCTCGGCGTTCGAATCGAGCACCTTGCCCATGCGCATGGATGACTGCATGTGCAGGAGCAGTGGCGGCCAGTCACATCGGTGGACGTGCTCGGCGCCGGCTTCTTTGTGGATGCGGGCTGCAATACGCGAAAGTTCGTCGCGCTTTGCATCATCTTCCGGATGTGGCTCCCATTTGACCTTCGGTACCGCGCCGTGTTCATCGGAGAACGTATTGTCAAGCGAGATTCCGTTGTCTTGGCGCGGTAGATCGTCGGTGAGGATCAACAGCGCCTTTGTCTGTCGGTAATTGGACATCCGACGCTTTAGTTCCTTTCCGACAACGTAGCCACGGGTATCCCACGGTTCGTCCGGGTCAACCGGCGTGTCGAAGCTGTACCCCGCCTGGCTGAACAGATAGTCGGCATAGGAGACGAGGCCAGGTGACATCCCAATGTCTTCCATGCCGCCGACGCCGGGTTTATCGAATCTGACTGCAGAGTTCTGCCCGATATACGGATCCATGTGTTTCATATCGGGATTGATGTCCTCGATGGTCTCCTCGTCGTAGACGCCGACGACCCAGTCGAACCAGTGTGTCGTCAGCCCTTTGCCGACCCAGCCGTCATCCGGAAGCCCTGCGTTAAGCCACAGTCGCGGCGTCTCGATACAACCACCGGCAAGGATAATGGTATCCGCCTCGACGGTCTGCGTTTGGCCAGACCAGCTGTCGCGGAACGTGACGCCGGTCGCTTCGATACTCCCGAATCCTTCCTTAGTTTCGACGTCCGTAACGTAGGCGTTCGGTCGGATGGCGACGTTCCCCTTCGTGGCATCTTTATTAGTATCGAGGGCACGAGGCACGTAGCCCACATTGCTGGATTTTCGGGCTTTGTCACGCACAGGCGCGTCTATGGGTGTCGACGACCCCTGGAAGTGATCGCCAACGAGCGTATCACCGCGGAAGCCGTCGTCGTAGCTGAACGACCCCTCGTACTCAGAATTGAGGGGTTCGCCGGTTGCGGTTTGTCGCCCGGGCACTTCGACCGCGTTGGCCTGCGGTCGCCATCCGGTTTCGGTCACATTCTTCGTCTCGATGAGCGGGTAGCCCGCGTTTGTTGCTCCTTCAATGAACACCTCCTCTTTGCCCGTCATTGGGGCCTGCTGGGTGCTCGTATTCTCTTCGTTGAGTTGGTAGTAGGGAACAAGCTCCTCGTAATCGATGGGCCAGTGAGGTTGTTCGTTGATCGCGTAGGGGTACGCTCGCGGGTGGTTGGCGAAGTAGTGCAGCGATGTCCCGCCGACCGCGCTGATCTGCCAGATGAACGCGTTCTGGTGGAGGTTCCGGAACCACGGCGCCCGCGAGTGATCGGCGGGTCCAACTCGGAGGTACCCCCATGTCGGGTCATTCGCGTCGGCTTCGCGGTGCGTGAATTGCTCGTCTAATAACTTACCATCAAGGTCGTCTGGGTCTGTACTCACCGTTCCGCCTGCGTCGGCGTGGGGTTTTGGCCATTGCTTGTTGCCGTGCCATGCACCGCCTTCCAAGACGAGTACATCTAGGCCGTGGTCGTTAGCGAGTTTCCATGCGGCAGCAGGACCATCAGCACCGGCCCCAACAACGACGACATCAGGATCCCGCATCAGTTCTCACCTCCGATACCGGAGAGGACGTCATCGCCGGAGAGATCGTCAGGCAAGTTCAGTTCATCCGCGTCTGGATCGGCGAATCCGCCGTCGACCGCGTGTCGCCAGTCAGCTGCATAGCCCAGAGCCGGCCCCGGATAGTCGCTCTGTTTGCGGCTCTGAACCGCTCCAGCGGGCTTCTGCATCTTACGTTCATTGGGAGTTTCGGTTTTCGTGCTGCCGTAGCCGGACCACTCGGTGTAGTAGCCAAATCCGTGAAGTCCATTGACAGCCATGACGACAAACTTCAGAATACCAAGGTCAGGAACAAGTGGTGATAGCAACTCATCCAGATCGTCGATGATGCTCCCATCGACAATGGTCCAGAGACATCGCAGTCGGTCTCGTGGGGCGAGGCGAGTGAACGTCCCACCGGCGGGGAATTTCTGGTTGGGTTCCGGCGGCTGTTCGTTGTTGCCTCGCACGAGGAACTCGGCGGCAACGACGTCGAACACGAGGGTGAACGCTGGGGCGTATGGGTAGTTCTGGAGTACTTGATGATATGTTTCGTCGTCAATATCAACGCGAATCTCGAATTCCGCGACACCTTCGGCACTGGTATCGAGGTCGACGAACGACGTCTCATAACGCTCGACAGCGCCGAACGTGAGTCGGTTTTCGAGAGCGTCACCATCGAGGCCGAGGTCGAGGAGGTCACCGAGTGTGAGGTCGGCGAGATCCAACAGAGCGTCGAGATCGGATCCGAGGCCACCAGTGGTGAGTGTGAGTTCAAACATCGATCGGGGCATCGCAGCCTCGTTGGCTAAGAGGTCGAGTTTTTCAGTGACCATCTCCGAACGGATTTCCTGAAAATGGTTGAAATCCCAGATAAGAAACTTTTCCAGTTCAGCGTCGAGTCCACCGGGGACGTGTTCAGGGCCGAGTTCTGCTTCGAGTTCCGGTGTGCGTGGGAGTATTGCGTCGACGATGGATCGATACGTGTCAGCTGTATGCGGGTCGCTTGGGAGTTGATCGTTGACTGCTGCCTGTACGTCTGCGATGGTCGCGTTGGACATCGACAACGCTGCGAGACCGCCGATGCCTTTCATGGCGTTCCTGCGCGTTATCGAGGTGTCGTTGTTTTCGAACATAGTTGATACTATTGGCTTTGAACCACCAGTTGTCGGTAGCTGTTGGCCGACCGTATTGCTATGAATATTGGTGTACTAAGTTAAACCTTGTCAAATATAAGAACTTTTATTTAAATATTACAACGACACTTCTAAAATTCGCTGAATAACCTTGTATTCTGGCGATAGTGGGGTTATGAAACTGTTTTTCGATTCGGGACAAATTAGTCCAATTGTGTGTAAGATTCATGGTATATTGGGCCGTCTCGGTTCTAATTTTGATCGGATTGACACAATATTTTCCCACATTGTCGAACAACACTAAGTGTGCTCACATCTAATATGCTATATGAACGACCCGGAAGTTCCCATCAACTCAATTAAGCGTTCCTACGAGATTATAAATGCCATTAGTAAACAACAACAGTCCGGAGTCACCAAGCTATCGGACACATTGGATCTCCCAAAAAGCACTATTCACAATCACCTCCAAACACTCGAGACACTCGGCTATCTCGTCAAGACAAATGGAGAGTATCGGCTCAGTACACGATATCTCCAACTTGGACGCGAATCTCGCAACAATAACGAAGTATTCCTCCATGGTCGTACCGTGGTCAAGGATCTCGCAGAACAATTGAATACATACAACCAGCTCGTTATCGAGGAAAACGGCCGTGGAACGATCCTTCTTGCAACTGGATGGCAATACGAACACCTTCCACCGTCGGCCCAACATGTCTACCCCACTCACGAACATCTGCACACAAACGCTCCAGGCAAAGCGATACTCGCGTCGTTACCAACTAACCGAGTCACAGAGATCATTGAAAAGCATGGACTAGTGAAACGCACTGAACAGACAATAACTGACGCGGCAACACTCTTTGAAGCGCTATCAACAATTCGTGCACAAGGGTACGCGGTCGACTGTGGGGAGATGATTGACGGAATTGTCGGTGTCGCAGCGCCTATTATGACTGAAGAAACGGTCTATGGGGCCATCGGTGCTTACGGTCCAGCCAATGAGATGCAATCTGCTCTCGAAGGGGACTTACCAGAACTTGTCCGTGAAAAGGCTGACAGTATTTGTTCGGATATCGTCTTTGCAACTCACCAAACTACAAACGAGAGGAGCAATAACGCCCATTAATCTGCTTGATAATAAGTGACTGATAATTGGGGGTTGATACCTGGTCTCCTCGATATCAACGCCATTTCCCACATTAAGAAACGAGTATGGAATGAATTGGTCGGAAGTAGCGTTTGCGTACGAGTGTGAGCGACGCCCCACCAAAGTATGGGTCAATATATGATATGTCGATAATAGTGGGAAAATTGGATATCTTCTTGGATTGTTCGTGATGTATGAACTTCTCGAACTTTGTTGATCTCGCGGCGAACAACGTCCCAATTAAACCTGCACTGGGTGATACAGAGGATCTCCTAACCCATTCTGCACTGAAAAGCAAAACAAATGCCATGGCGAATGCACTCGAGACTCTCGGTGTATCACCAGGCGAACGGATCGCCATCCATCTCCAGAACCGCGTCGAATTTCTCATCGCACACATCGGAGCGATGAAACGCGGCGCAATACCGGTTCCCGTCAATACACACTTTACCACCGATCAGATTTCCTATGTCCTCTCCACCAGTGATATCTCAGTACTGATCACCGACGGCCAACATCCAACGATTTCCTCCAATGTCGAGACAACTATCACCGTCGATAGTAACTCGAACACCAGCTTTTACACTCTCCTCGAAGACGAAAGCACCGACTATTCCGTGCACCCGCGTCGGAACGAGGAAATCGCAGAAATACTCTACACGAGTGGAACGACCGGTCGGCCAAAGGGCGTCCGTCATACACACGGGAATCTCCAAGCCAATGCCACAGGAATAATCAACTATCTCGGTCTATCGCGGAACGACGTCGGCTTAACAGTCTGTCACTGTTTCCACGTGGTCGGCCTCAACGTTACAACTACCCCACTCATCGTTGCCCAAGCAGAAAATCGGCTTCTTCCACACTGGGATCCCAAGCTCATGCTGGAAACCATCGAAAAGCACGGCGTTACCTATGCATTTTTCACGCCAAGTATGATTATCGATCTTCTCGAATGCCAGGATACGGATCACTATGACCTCACCTCGTTGCAAACAGTCGGCGTTGGCGGTGCACCAATGCCAAAAGATCGACTCGATGACGCAGAAGCACTGCTCGGATGTCCCGTTCTCGAAGGATACGGGATGACCGAAACAACACCACTCGCTGCATTCAATCGACCAGACCCCATGCTACGCAAGCCGGGGAGCGTCGGCCCACCGGCACGAGAGGTCGTCGATATACGAATCGAGGATCCCCAAACAGGCGAAGCTGTTGATACTGGAGAACGGGGGGAACTTCTCTGGCGTGGTGACACGGTGACACCCGGCTATGAACAGCAGCAAAACGACTCTGATGCCTTCGTGGAACGCGACGGCCACCAATGGCTCCGCTCCGGTGATATTGGGTGGTTAGACGCAGAAGATCATCTCTTCATCGTTGACCGACTCGAAGACATGTTTACGACTGGCTGTGCAGACGTCTATCCACGCGAAATCGAAGATACACTTTATGAAATCGATCAAATCACTGGTGCTGCGGTCATCGACACCCGCGATGACCTTCGAGGTGCAGTAGTCACGGCAGTCATCACTCAATCAAGCGATGATCTCACTGCCGACCAGATCCTGCGTATCTGCGACAATCGGCTTGCAAGCCACGAGGTTCCTCAGCGAATCGAGTTCGTAAACGAGATTCCAACGACAGCAACTGGAAAAGTCGACCGAGTCGCCCTCCGGGAAAGGTTTGGAACCCCCTCACCATAACCCCCATCGATACGTTACTTTCCTACCAATAATCGGCACTGTTGTGTTTGCTCAAACACCTCCGACTCGGATCTCCCTCGCGTATCGGCTTATCTACGGACGCGATCAAAGATCTCAGCCACCATAGTGAAGGGTATCGATCACACCAGTTAGGAATCATAACCGATCTTGATTCGCTGATAATCTTCTTGACTAATTCGATCACGTGTTTCTCCGACCACAAACACGGTGGTCGGTACCACCTCTCCCCCTCCCGCTGGTTTGTAGCCGATAGCCGCCGATACAACTGCCGTACTCACGAGTAACCGTCCCACGTCTACCCCGAACTGTGTCAATTCGGGACGCCCATGACCGCGGTTGTGTGGATGTTCGTGTTAGATTCGTATCCCTCTCGGGTGTGTTTTCGTCCCGGCCACGCTACTCTCCGACAACCCCGTCTGTGGCCGGACTATCGTCTGTGTTGTTGTTCGTGACTTTACTGGGAAGTTCGACATCTGCTTTCAGGACGAGACGCGTTCCTTTGTAACTCAATCCGTCCTTGGATCGTTGTCGCTTGACTTCCCGAGTCGTCCATTCGAGAGTTCGTCCAATGCGTCCATCGTCTACTTTGATCTATACTCTGCAACTGACTATTCTGTGATTTTCAGTGATCTTTGAGTTTTCGTGGATACCCACTCGTCACCTCTGCTTGTTCGCTCTTCGTACCTCCCCCTCTCTTTGGACGATTTTCGAGGTACGAAAGGCGATATCACGGCCTTAAAATTGCATATAACAATGGAAGACAGATCTCAACGGGTAAAATCGTGTTTGCAACTGATTTCTGTCCCTGGAAAAGGTAAATGCACCGAATTCAGCCTTCCACCGCATAAATACGGCATTTAACGCTAATTGCCTGTTTCATGTCTCCAATGCTATATGAAACTAGTCATCAATCGCGCATGAAAATGAGCGAGGGAAAACGGTTCATACTGCTCTATTCTCCAGCGAGACCGTCTCAATCGTGTTTGCAAATCAGTTGTTTCGAACAGTACGAATCAGCAGTCTCTGAGTAGGTACTCAATGTGATAGGACGGGGGTAGACCGTCTTCTCACAGCAGGCTATCACCTGCCAAAGTTTCGGGAGCACGGAGGGCGCATTGTGCATGGCATCGTCGATAGCGGTGGGTGACACCGATCGAAGGAGAAGAACAGACGTCGTTGTCTGCGCCTGTCTCGGAGATTTCCGAGCAAGTAGAGATTCGGCTTGAGCACGAAGCCCACTGTGACTGGATAGCGTTCCATTGCGTGATTCGGACGCTGGTGCGTTAACGAAGTATTTCGGGAAGGTCGCTGAGGAGGACAAGTACAAGTAATGGGGCATCGAGTGCCGCCAGCGGAGTACGCCGTCGTATATCGATGAAGCGCAGAAAGCGTTGATTCGAGCAGTGGATGAGTATCGGGATCCTGTGGCAGTTTGTGAGGAGTTGCGAACATGGGTTGATCGGCTTGAGCGTGGGGCAGTCGATCCGAGTGAGTTGGTGATCACGAATCGGGTTGCGAAGAAAAAGGAGGACTACATACAGTCGACACGGAGTGTGGCGGCATTAGAGCGAGCGGCTGAGTTGGGGCTGGCGCGTGCTGCGCCCGGTCAGAGTGTGTCGTATGTGGTCGACGATGCGAAGCAATTGCGAGAGCGGGTGCTGTTGGCGAGTGAGGAGTTAGACGAGTATGATATCGGGTATTATCGGGAGTTGTTGATTCGTGCTGCGGCGAGTGTGGTGTCACCGCTTAGGTGGCGTGAGTCGGATATTGAACGTGAGTTAGGGCAGTATACCGAGTTGAGTTTGGCGTCGTTCGGGTAAGATGTATAACTCGATTTGAATTCCCTCAGAAGAACCGGCTGGGTTTGAGCCGCGAGAGTCGCATCGCATTCGCCGTCACCCCGATACTCATCCCCATATCGCCGACAACAACAGCCACGATGACGTTCACGAGGCCAAACGGCACGCCGATCGCCAGCAATGTCTTGATGCCGAGACTTGCCCAGATGTTCTGGCGAATCACTGACGTCGCCGTTTGGGACAACCCGGCGAGATACGGCAACTTCGTGAGATCATCACTCAACAAGGCAATGTCCGCTGTCTCAAGAGCGGTGTCCGTCCCCGCCGCACCCATCGCAATCCCGACAGTCGCCGTCGCGAGTGCTGGTGCATCGTTGATGCCATCTCCGACCATGGCGACGCCACTGGACTGTTTGAGAAGCTCCTCGACGACCTGCACTTTCTCGTCCGGCAGGAGTTCGGCTCGGTAGTCATCAACACCAATCTGCTCGGCAATCGCTCGAGCTGTTCCCTCGTTATCGCCGGTCAGCATGACGACACGCTCGATGCCGTGGTTGTGGAGCTGTTCGACCGTCTCGCGTGCACTAGGTCGAACCTCATCAGCCACGGCGATGAGACCATGCAACCGATCGTTCGTTCCGACAAATACGACCGTCTTCCCATCGTTTTGGAGGCCTGGTACTGTTTCGGCCATTAAATCGAGATACTGACCGTGGTCACACTCCGCCGTCGTCATCGCGACTCCGCCATCCGCTGCGACATGGACATGACCCAGATCGAACCCGAGATCCTCGAATAGCTCCGGTTTGCCGATGTAGTACTGCTCATCGTCGATGGTACCGGTCACGCCCTTGCCGGTGAGACTCTCGAAATTAGTGATCGAGTGTTCGGTGATACCCTCAGAAGCACCCGCGTCACTAATCGCAGTCGCAATGGGGTGTTCACTTCGCGCTTCCAGACTCTGAGCGTTCCGCAACACCTCATTGCGAGACGTTCCTTCGAGTGGGACAACGTCCGTTACGGTCAATTCGCCTTTCGTGAGTGTTCCCGTCTTGTCGAACGCAACCACGTCAACATCGCCCATCGCTTCCAAGTCTGGCCCACTCTTGATCAGGACGCCGTTTTTCGCGGCACTCGTAATCCCCGAGACGACGCTCACGGGCGTGCTGATAACCATCGCACACGGACATGCGAGGACGAGCAGCGTGAGGCCGTGAACAAAGCCAGTTCGCCACGTGGCATCGAACACGAGTGGTTGGACGAATACGAGTGCCACCGCGAGACTCACGACGACTGGTGTGTAGTAGCTGGCAAAGCGGTCGACGAACTGCTCATGGTCCGTTTTCTCGCGCTGAGCATCCTCAACCATCTCGATGATTCGTGCGATGGTGTTCTCGGCGGCTGTCGACGTGACGCGAACCTCTAGATAGCCCTCCTCGTTGATTGTCCCGGCGTACACTTCCTCACCTTCGGTTTTATCGGCGGGCACGCTTTCGCCCGTGATCGGAGCCTGGTTAACCGCGCTTTCACCCTCAACGACCTCGCCATCCATCGGAATCTTATCCCCCGGACGGACAATAACCAGGTCGCCGACTTGGACGTCATCGATGTGGAGCGTTTGTTCCTCGCCATTGCGACGAACGGTTGCGGTCTCTGGTGCAAGCTCCATGAGTTCGTCAAGCGAACTTCGCGCTCGCCCCATCGAGTATCGTTCCATCAATTGGGCGAAGCTGAATAACACCGCGAGTGTCCCGCCTTCGAAGTAGAGTGCTTCACCAAAGATAAGACTCGCAGCGACCGCGCCAAGAATGCCAAGACTCATCAGCAAATCAATATCGAGACTCAGATTTCGGGCGGAGTAGTACCCGTTTCGGATGATCCGCTCGCCGCCTGCAATGATACCAAGGATGTAGAACACTTCCGTGAGTGTGACCGCTTGGCCAAACCCAGTCGCAAGCACGACGTTCAGCGAGGGTAGGAGATATTCGACGGCGAGTCCGAGTGCGAGAAACGCTGCACCTATGTAAATTTTGAGGGCACGTGTGCTGCGCCAAACGGCACTGGGATTTTCGCGTGGGCGTGTCTCTTGACTCGTCGATCCCTCGGTTCGACTGCCTTCGACCACGTAGCCTGCTCCTTCGATCGCATCGGTGAGGTCGCTCTGGGTGGCAGTGTCTGGATCGTACGTTACGGTGACCGTTCCAGTCGTCGGTTGAGTGTCGTACGAGAAAATCCCATTCTGTGCGTTGAGTGCATTCTCGATCTTGCCAGCACAGGACGGACAGTCCATGTCGGGCACATCGAAGGTGGCTGTGCGTTCTGCGTGTTCTGTTTTGATCGCGTAGCCCGCTGCTTCGATTCGCTCACTGATTTGCTCGGTATCAGTCTGTGAAGAATCGTACTCGACATGGACTGTCCCCGTCGTCACTTCTGGGTCGATTGCTTCTATACCGACCAGTTGCTCGACGCTGGTGGTAATCTTACTCGCACAAGAGGGGCAATCCATGTCCGGGACACTGAACGACGTCGATTCGGGTTTCGGAATGGACTGGACAGAATATCCCACGGCCTCAATTCGCTCGATGATGGCGGCCTGGTCGACCTGATCCGGGTGATAACTAACCGTCACCGTTCCAGTTATCACCTGTGGATCGATCGTCTCGACGCCTGCGAGTGACTCGACGCTCTTGGTGATTTTTGCTGAACATGACGGACAGTCCATCTCGGGGACTGTGACGACTGCCGTCTCCAGTTCGGCAGTATCTGGTGGTGTCCGTCGATCTGACTCTCTACCCATTACCTCCCAGTAGCTCTCGTTGTGGCTTACGGGTTCGTTTGGTACACACCAAACGAATGAGCGAGAATCGGTGTTACTGATCGGATTGGGGAAGTTTGGTAAACGGCATATTCTTTACGTAGGACCCTGCGAGGTGTGCTTCTGCTCGCCGAAGACGATATGAGAGGGTCGAACCTGGAATTCCGAGCAGTTCAGCCAGTTCGTACGTTTCAATTGCTCGTGGGGTTTCGTAGTAGCCATGCTCGACAGCGGCTCGTAATGCGCTTTCCTGTTCTGACGAGAGGAACTGTTCATTCTCGTCATCTACCATGTCGAGACCCGACGCATCTGTATCCTTTACACGGATGATATCAACACCAGCAGTCTCGGCGATTTCGGCTTCGAGGGTCTCGTAGAAAGGCGTGAGCTTCGCATCATCGGGGAGAATTAAGCGCCATTGGTAGCGGCGACCGCGCCAGGTCGTCTCAAAAATGAGGCCGTCACCGAAGTGTTCGAGTGCGAGATGCGGAATTGAGGTACAGGCGACGGTGCGATTCCAGTACGAGTACAGGATGAGTGTCTCAGTACTCCGATCGAGGACACGAGTGTCCCATTCGCCCCGGCAGTCACGCCGAACGAGACAGTCAGCGAAATAGTCCGCCGTGGCGACCGCATCGGCGACGGCATCAAGCGCTTCTTCAGCACCGCTAATATGATCGACACGCCACAGTGTGTCGGTGGTGACGTGGCATGAGAGAGAACGGAGTTGTGTCTCCGGAAACTCCGCAAGGATATCGGCGACCGGGTTGCTTCCCGGCTCGTATTCGAGAGCGAAGACGAATTCACGCATAGGAAGGTGTAGGAGATAGACGCTGATGAGTGTGTACATCGCTTTTGCTCGTACCAATTCGAATACCAACTCACAAACCATGGGTGGCCAAAATGAACGTATCGATGGTCGATAGCGCCCTGCCTCGATTTGCTGCGCTCGTCGATGATTATCTACTGATCTGGGTACTTCTCTCGGTTAGCATTGGGTTGATTGTCCCCTCAATCGCTGTTCTCACACCGCTATCGACACTGATTCTCGCGGTTATGATTGGATCAGTCTCGCTAACGCTTGCACCCGAGCGATTCCAGAAGCTTCGCGGACGAGTACTCGTTACGATTCTCATCGTTCAGACCGGGATGCCACTGCTTGCGTTTGGTATCGCTCACGCTCTTGGATTGTCGCCCGCACTCACGGCCGGGTTTGTTGTATTGGGTGCGGTAACTCCTGAACTCGTCACGCCAACGATGACCGAACTTAGTGGCGGTGATACGGTCCTTGCGACAGTCGTCCTCATCGTGGTTGGTTTCGGGACGCTGGTGCTCGTCCCTGGAGTTGTCACCTTATTACTGGGCGCATCGATTGCCGTTGATCCTGTGCTCATCGTTCAGCAGCTCTTTCTTGCCGTTGTTCTCCCAATGAGTCTCGCCGTCGCAGTTCGTTCTCGGTGGCCCGACCACATTGGTGTGTATGACGAGATCTATCCGTCGGTAGCGGGCTTGATGGTGATTCTTATCATCGGGATTGTGACCGCGGCCAACGCATCGCTCGTTCGCGATAGCGGCGACGTGCTCGTTTCCGTAGTAGTCGGTGCGCTTGTCCTCAACAGTGGTGGCTACATCGCTGGGTGGTTCATCAGTCGGAATTTCACTCGGGGTGAGCGTATTGCGTCGACGCTGTCTGTCGGGATGCGTGATTTTGCCGTTGCTGCTGCTTTGCTCGTTGGTGCTAGTTTCCCGACGTCGGCGACACTTCCAGCGGTCGTCTTCGGCATTGTCGAGATGACGACGAGTGCAGGCCTCGCGAAGTGGTTTCGTCGGCAGGCCTGAGTGCTATTACGCTTCCTCGTGTTCTTCGACCCATTCGAGAAGGGGTTCGAGTCGGTGACAGAGTTGCTCGCCTGTTTCCGTTAGTTCATACTCTACGCGTGGAGGGATTTCTGCATACTGCTCTCGGGAGAGGTATCCCGCCTCGACTAGCTCTTCAAGTCGTGATGACAGCGTTGAGCTACTCACATCTCCAAATGTGTCTTCGATTTCGTTGTATCTGACTGGCCCGATCGCGCCAACGACACAAATCAACTGCATCGCGTAGCGACGACTAAGCAATTCCATTACACCGCCCACGGGACAGTAACAAGTGGGTGTGTCACCTGTCGAATCAGCTGTTTGAGAGAGTATCTCTGGGTTGTTCGCCATAGCTGTAGTTCACCGCAGTTCGTTCTATACTTCGGACTTGGCAGTATAATAGGTTTGACTCTCAAAGTGAAGACGACGTATGACAGATCCAACCGACGATATGAGCGCCGAACAGACTGCAGAGACACTACTCGACGAATCGATTGACGGAGAGCTTCCGGAGATCACGTGTACGCTCACGCCAGACCAAACCGACCAGCGGATGGAATGGGTCGAAGGGAGTCTTCTCCCGCACCTCGAAAGCATTCAGGAAACCGAAGACGGGTTCACATTCGTGTTTGATCGTCGCCCGGAGGCATACGCCGCAGTGGCAAGTGCGTCGTGGAAGGAGTCACAGTGCTGTGCATGGGCGACGTTCGACGTCGAACTCCCAATGAGTGATGACAGTATCAAGTGGCACGTTCGCTCCGACCGAACGGATGGTCTCGAGTTCTTTCGCGAAGCGCTCCAAGAGACGCTTCAGCAGTTCGAAAATGCACCGTCATTGGGGCAACCTTAATGTCCCCAAGAGAATTAACTCACAGCGAGATATCTGTCACCGACGGTACTTCGATAACGTTGTCTATGGCTCGTCGATGATTTCTTCCGGTGAGCGTGCACCTGCTTCAATGAGCTCCTTGTCGAACGAGACTAATGTCGTGTCTTGGCTCCCGGCACAGGCTAAAATAAGACAGTCCATCGGATAGAGCAGTGTTTCCTGATGCCGTTTGTTTGCAGCAAGAATGTCGGATGCATCTGGAACGACAATTTCAACCTGGGATGTAACCCGTCGTTCTAACTCGGCAACACGCTCCTGTTTGAGTTGCTTCTTTTTCCCGGAGGACACTCCGCAACTCCATCACATTTAGTAGCGAAGTGTAGAAGTCTGCCTCGTGGTTCAAGAAGTCAGCTGCAACATCTCCTCGGTTCGGTTCATCTGTGAGTGCTGTAATGAAAATATTCGTATCGACAAAGTGCCTCATTCGCGTTCCCGTAGCTCTCGAACCGCAGCAACAGAATCCACGTCCAACTCGCTTGCTTCGCCAGCAAGCGCGTCACCTAATCGCTCTTTTTCATCGGCGGTTTTCGTCAGATCCGTGAAGTCGCTCGCTAAGATACTCATTACATAGCCATTTGTGTGCCAGGCTAAGAAACCTTCCCCCGTATTTGCGAACCCGACGTGGCTCTCGAGCAGTCACGGGGTCTCGGTGTCCTGCTCCGACCACAGACGCGGTGGCCGGTACCACCTCTCCCCCTCCCGCTGGCTTGTAGCCGATAGCCGCCGATACAACTGCCGTACTCACAAGTAACCGTACGGTGTCAGTCCCGAACTGTGTCAATTCGGGACGTCCACGACCGCGTTTGTTTGTGCATTCGTGTTAGATTCGTGTCCCTCTCGGGTGTGTTTTCGTCCCGACCACGCTACTCTTCGGCAACCCCGTCTGTGGTCGGACTGTCGTCCGTGTCGTTGTTCGTGACTTTACCGGGAAGTTCCACATCGGCTTTCAGGACAAGCCGGGTCTCTTGATAACTCAGTCCGTCTTTGGACCGTTGGCGCTTGGTTTTTCCCGAGGCGGCCATTCTAGAGCTCATGCATCGCGTCCATTGTCCGGCGAGCGAGTACCTGTGAGTATTTCTTGCTCACGCCGGACTCCTTGAGCCGAATCCACTCGGCGAGGTCTGAAGCATCGAGATGGGTTCGGATCTCGCCACTGCCCTTCGACCATAACGAATACCGACTGGCCTCATCACGTTCGCGCGATGTCTTGCTTGCGAGTTCGTCGGGCTTGCGATTCGTGACGAATGCGAACATTTCGTTGTCGTAGCAGGCAAGACGGGATTCATCTCCTCGGCAATCGCTAGTTGGTATTGAATACTAACGACGACGAGCTTTATGTGGGAATGCGGCTGGAATGTGAACACAATGGCGTTCACTAGTTGTGTTAATTAATGAATATCGGCACCGTACGCCACATTTTGCGAATTATCTTGAGGATTGACACCGAGGCACTCGCCTTGATTATCTGTGGAACACCTGTTCGCAAGCAATCGGTTATCTCGAACAATATATCGTGTATCTCGTATTATAACACGACATGTATTCCTTTTCTCCGGAACCCGTCTTCTGAAATACGACCAAGATGGTAATTAGGTCGAAATGAGCGACGCGACAGGTTTGTGGAATTCGGGACGGAAGTCTGAGATATAAACCAAACGCGTGAGTAGAACGCCTCGAGACCCCACTGTGATCTCTGTTCAGCGCATCGTGCCGATCAACTGGGAGGTCTCACACCGAACCCAACGGCAGGCAGGATGGTCACGAAGTGAGAAACCAGATGGCGTATGAGGAAATTTGATTTGAATTGTTGTCTAATTGATTACTATAGCAAGCGATCAGCAATGATGTTTTTCTGTATTTCACTGGTTCCTTCGTAGATTTTCGTGATGCGAGCATCACGATAGTATCGTTCGACTGGGTGATCGGAGACGAATCCGGCACCTCCGTGTACCTGAATGGCTTCGTCGGCCACGTCGACAGCGTGTTCGGAAGCGAAGAGCTTTGCCATACTTGCGAAACGAGCAGCGATATTGTCGTCACCGCTCTCGACCTGAGAGGCGGCGCGATACGTTAGCGACCGTGCGGCCTCAACGTTAGTAGCCATCTCAGCAAGCTTGTGCTGAATGGCTTGAAACTCACCAATGGGTTGATCAAACTGCTCACGTTCACCGGCGTAGTCCAATGCTGCATCGAGGGCCGCCTGCGCGGCTCCGACCGCCTGAGACGCGACACGAGTGCGGCCATGAGCGAAAAAGTCCATTAGCTGGTAGAATCCGTTATCAACTTCTCCGATGACGTTCTCCTCGGAGACCCGAACATCGTCAAGGATGACCTCTGCGAGATCGGAGGCTCGAATACCGAGTTTGTTATCTATCTTCTCGGTAGAAAATCCGTCAAGATCTGTCGGCACCAAGAAGGCGGTAATACCGCGATGCCCCTCATCTGGAGAGGTTTTAGCCATCACAAGACCGACATCTGCCACGGTTCCATTTGTAATCCACATCTTGTTACCATTGAGGATGTAACCGCCGCCGTCGCGCTCAGCGATCGTCTCGATGCCAGCCACATTCGATCCGTGTGCTGGTTCGGAGATTGCAGAGTAGGAGACTGCTTCACCGGCTGCTATTTTCGGCAACCATTCCTGTTTCATCCACTCGTCGCCGTATTTGATGATCATGTTCGTCCCGAACCCGGCGCTTCCGACAGCGCTTCCAATACCGGGATCGGCTCGCCAAAGCTGTTCAGTCACAAGCACTGCCGATAGGAGACCCATTCCAGCACCACCATACTCGGTCGGAATGTGCGGGGCGACGAAGTCGTACTTCGCTGCCTCTTTGCGGATTGCCTTGGGGTAGCTTCCCTTCTCGTCATGTTCTTTTGCAACCGGTGCGATTTCGTTCTCACCAAACTCACGAACAGCCTGCTGGATAGCACGGTGTTCGTCAGATAGCTGAAAAGCCATATTAATAAGCTTGAATCCTGTGGCAAAGTAAATTCGGATATGTTGAGACAAATATTATTTTGATGAATGCTTGGTAACCGCTAGTAGCGAGATTCGTTCAAATGATGGACGTCGATCACTTGTTCTGTCGGAGTGCATATTTTTGGACCTTGCCGGTTGTCGTTCGTGTCAGTTCCTCACAGAATTCGATGATACGGGGGTGTTTGTACTCGGCTAAGTTGGCGAGAACGTACTCGCGAATCTCGTTTTCGGTCACATCAATGCCAGGTTCGGAGCCGGGTGCCGGGACGATGAGTGCCTTGACTGTCTCGCCACGACGATCGTCCTCGATACCGATCACTGCCGCCTCACCGACCGCCTCGTGTTCGTAGAGAACTTCCTCAACCTCGCGAGGGTACACATTGTAGCCACCAGTAATGATCACGTGCTTCTCACGGTCGACAATGTAGAAGTAGTCGTCTTCGTCCCAGTAACCGAGATCTCCCGTATGGAACCATCGTGTCCCGTCCGCCACAGTAAAAGCACGATCGTTGGCCTCCGGCAAACCATAATAGCCTGCCATCACGTTTGGTCCGGAGACAACTAGTTCACCCACCACATCTTCGAGTGCGACAGTATTCTCGTCGACCGGCCCTTCCGCGACACGTGGGAGCTCCTTGAACTGTTGGTCAACGATCTTGGCGTTGACCGCCTCGATCGGTTGGCCGATGCTGCCCTTCCGGCGGGCACCTGGTCGGTTCGCATGAGTGACTGGACTGGTCTCGGTCAGGCCGTAGCCTTCGAACAATTCGGTATCGAACAGTTTCTCGAACTGCTCAAGAACTTCGAGTGGGAGACTGGAGCCGCCAGAATTAACAAATCGCAGTGATGAGAGATCAACTTCATCAGCATTGGGCTGGTTAATCATGTCATTAAACATTGCCGGAACACCGTACATGACGGTAATTCCATCTGTATCAATACAGTCGAAAACCTTCTGAGGATTCCACTCTGCGACCGGATAGTACGTCGCACCCGTGAACATGGCAGCGTTCATGACAGCAGACATCCCATAAATGTGAAACAGTGGGAGCGTCCCGATAAGCCGGTCATCTGGGCCAATGGGTGGGTCAAGTAACTCCATATTAGATCGTGTATTGGATGCAAGATTGTGGTGGGTAAGGAGAACTCCCTTCGGGGATCCTGTGGTTCCCGACGTGTAGGGCTGGACAGCAATGTCATCGTCGTTTCGTTCGACGATTTCTTTCGTTTCGTCGGCCAAGAACGACTCGAAATCCGTCCCATTGCTGACAATCTCGCCGGCGGTGACGATCCTTTCAACGGCAGTATCTGGTTGAATTTCAGTAACCGCTTCGACGTTCTCGGAAAGCGTCACGACGGCTTTTGCGCCGCTGTCGGCGAGGAGATGACTAATCTCCTGAACCTTGTACTGGGGGTTCATGGGAACCACGATACATCCGTTGCGAAGTGCGCCATAGAACGCCGTCACGAATTGCGGGAGATTAGGAAGATAGACGGCGATCCGGTCATCTTCATCGATCCCGTGGTTGGAAAGAGCAGCCGCAAACTGCCCTGTTCGATTCCATAAGGTCTCATAGGTCACCTCATCACCGTCGAACGAGATGGCCACCGAGTCAGGCATAGACTCAACTGTGTTGGCAAGCGTTGTAACAAGGTTCGACATGATATTATCGAATGATCTCAACCTCAGAAGAAAAGCTTTCCCCGATTATTCGAACATAATGGCACAGGTGACCTCGTAGTGGAGGATGGTGGTCATGCGGTTGTCACGGTTGACGGGAACACGAATCGGTTCAGACCCAGTAACAGAGGATGACTTCTGAACAGGTCATTGTCCGGCTATACGTGGCAGTCACTATCAAGCGATATTTGTCGATAATAAATGACGAACGCGAACTCAACGAAGCGAGTTCTCAGCGGTCTCCAGCTTCTGCTCTGGGTGTGATAACACTCGGGAGTCGGTCTATGTGAGCGAGGCTCAGCCCCAAAAGAGCGAGCAGTGCCGTCGCGAGCTGAACCGTCGTCGCGACGCCACCACCGACAAACTGAGAGAGTGCTGATCCATACATCGACCCCAATGCCAACGCAAGGTATACGAGCCGATGTGGAAGCTGGAGCACGTGCTGACCATCGAACCCAATGGTGACGGCCGTTAGCGCGACAGTGCCGATGAAGACGCAGAAAACGGCGATTGGCGTCCCAGTAACAGTCCAATTGACGAGGCTGTCGTTCGCAACAAGTGCGAATGGGATAAGGAATCCGGCGGCACCGATTCGAAGCGCCTGCTTGGCTGAGACAAGAAATCCGCTATCGGCAATACGCGAGGCAACGGCCACCCCGACGGCAACCGGCGGCGTTATCGCCGAGAGCATCGCGAAGTAGAACACGAATAGGTGCGCAGTGATCTCCGTGACGCCGAGTTCCTGGAGCGGCGCAGTCAGGAGAGCCGCTACCAAGACATAGGCGGCTGGAGTTGGCATTCCCAGCCCGAACAGGATACTCGTGACCATCGCGAGGAATAACGCGATGACGAGAATTCCACTAGCCAGTGCGACCATACGGAGGCTGATTTTTCCAGAAAGACCGGTTTGGGTGAGCATTTTAATGATAACGCCCATTGCTGCAAGCACACCGACAAGCGGGGCCATGTCGAGCGCACCCTGTTTGAACCCACAGAGAGTCTTTATCGTCGTAGCACACAACTGTCGTGGGACGGTCGATACGGTCGAGCCAAAGTCACTTACCGCTCCGTCGTAGCCAGCGACGACCCATGCGTCGTCGGACGTGCCGGTTGTCAACAGGAGAGTGAGGTCACGGACGTACATGACAACGATGAGTGTCAACACGGTATACAAACCGGTTGCGAGTGCCGACAGCTGCATCACGGCCAACGCGTAGACAAGTACTGCCATCGGGATGAGGAAATATCGACCGTGACAAAACCTCGCGACGGCGGTCTGCAGTTCCGACCAGCCACCCTCGTCCGAACCGGAGGCCACGCCGTGGACGTATCGACTGAAGAGAAGCATGACTAAAGTCACGATACCCGCGACGAGTAGCGAGAGCGTCAAAACCTGACGTGCTATGTAGAACGCTCCAACAGAGAGGGCGAAGTAGACGGCAACCAAAAGCGCACCCTTGCTGAAGGTGACCTCGAGCAACCCGCCGGTGCTCTCATCTTTTTCACTGGTCCACCCATAGCGGAGTACCGCGAATTGAACCGCAATTGCCACGCTGAAATAGAACAGGAGTGCGGGGAAGAGCCCGGCCTGAATGATGCGGACGTAGGGAACACCAATAAAATCAGCCATCAGGAAGGCAGCGACGCCCATGACCGGTGGCATGATCTGCCCGCCGCTCGAAGCCACTGCCTCGATAGCGGCGGTAAAGTCCTCTCGTACACCCTGGCGTTGCATCATCGGGATGGTAAAGCTCCCAGTTGTTGCGGCGTTGGCCGCTGCGCTACCGGTGATTGACCCCATCGCCATCGACGAGACGACGGCGACATGGACGATGCCGCTTCGGAGCCGTTTCCCGAGTCGCTGACTCAAGTCGAGGATAACGTCTAGGATACCGTAGGCCCTCGCTAGACCAGCGAACATGATGAAGATGGCTACGTACTTCGCGCCGGCTTGGGTAATGAACCCGTACACTCCGGAGCGTTCGACCTGAGTTGCACCGTACAGAGTCACGTCTTGCAGCCCTAAACCGGTGTGATTGAGGAATCCTGGGAAATACGTCCCGTACAGCGCGTATAAGATAGAGATGACTCCCACGAGTGCGATAGACCACCCGTAGGCACGACGTGTGGCGTCAAGAATCATCACAACGACGATAAGCCCGAGGGTAAGATCGGTGTTCGAATATCCAAGAAGTATTGCGTCGCCCGTCAGTCGTCCGTACTCCGTTACAAAGTAATAGCCCGTAATTCCCGCGAGAGTCGCCATTACGAGACACACGACAGTATCAAGCTGGGCGTAGCGTTGTTGAATGGACTCGTTCACTCGACTCAATATCGATCCGTCTACCACTGATGGGCCCTCCGTCATTCGCTCAAAGGCGAGGTGCAGATAGTACAGGGCGAGTCCAAAGTGCAGGAAGATCATGCCGTGGATGATTTGTGGGAAGGGTCGGGCCCAGGCGTAGTAGATGGTATAGGATGTCAACCCAATCGCAAAAAGAACCACAGTTGACAATAGAACCTTCTCTGGCATCGAACGTGTGGCGAGAGTTTCGTGCAGACTGCGAGAAGAGGTCATCGAGTCGTCGGTAGCTTCGTTCATTACTGGAGAGTGGTGTTGTGCTATTGTGGCGTCTCGTTACGGTTTTTCTCCGCGCTGGAAGTCTTCTGACCAAATGCCTTTCTCCTCGTAGAAATCGGCAGCTGCGGGGTGGAACGGGAAGTCAGTGTACGCATTCTTTACCCAGGCGTCACGTGCTGCCAATGGTTCGAGGAGCTTCGTCTGCTTCTGGAGTTTCTTGCGCTGGGCCCACAGCGCCTTGAGGAATGAATAGAGCGTGTCGTAGTCGTGATCGTCGCGAACGATGAAATTGTATGCTAGCGTTGGGGTGCTAAGCTTCTTGGGTTTATATGCATAGTTGTCAAACTGACTCATATCGATGTCAGAGACGACGATAGCCGGGTCGTCTTCAAGTTTCTTGACGATATTATCTGGCCAATCAAGCACGCGGAGGTCGACCGTGCTTTTCATTTGCTGGAGCCATCCTGGCTCGATGGAGAGATTAACATAGGTCGCGGCACCGACATCCAGTCGCCCCTCGCTCATCGCACCCGCCTGGTCACTGTAGCTGACGCTGGTTCTTTTGTAATCACCCGACACGGAGTTCAGTGCATGTTCGAGCATCTCCGCAGTCCCGGATCCCTTTGGGGTTGGTGAAACGTCGGATTCGCCCTTGATGTCCTTCACGCTCTTCCAGCCGTCGTTCGCCGTCGCGAGGAACCATGCCAGGTCATATAAGTGAAATACTTGGTACGGCTGGTGTTCGAGGTTCTTAAACGGCTTCTCGTTCTGACGTATCTTGTTTGCCGTCCAATTCTGGATGTACGCGATCTCCGTCTTCCCATTAATGACCTCTGAGACGTTTCGATTTGTTCCCTGACTCGGCCTGGCGTCAACCGAGACCTTCGAGTTCTGGCTGACGGTCGAGGCGATAACCTGACTCATTGAGTAGGCTGACGTCGTCTCAGAAGCAGTTTTCATTACCATCTTGCCGTTCGTTCCGGGTTGCTTCGAACTACCTCCAGTTTTATTTTCGTCTCCAAAACAGCCAGCAAGTCCTGTTAGTCCTGCCGCCCCGGTAACTCCAGTCGAGCGTTTGAGAAACGTTCGTCTCGGCACATTCGGGGATTTGCCATGACCATGCATACCAAACTATTAATTGCCCTCATGTTAAATATGCTTCTATGAAATATATGTATTAAATTTTTATGTAATAAATATATTATCCTGGGTATAAATTTTCATTTATTCTCATATATCGACTATGGCAAATACAGAAACGTCGATTACCGAGGTTGTCCGACACCACCCAGCTCAGATAATGACACGTACGTACGAATGCCGCTACTTTCACTTCCGCTCTAGTTGGCTGAAGACTCTGTCCGTCACGCACGAAGAGTGAAATGTTGTCGTCGTGGCTCAGTAGGCGACGCGGGTACTTGCACGATACTGACCTATTATCCCGTGTCGTTTGCTCATTTCCCCTACTGCAGTGGAGTAAACCTTAGTTGATAACGGTATAGTCGAGCAATTCAGGAACGGTCGCTAGAGTGTCTACAAATCCAATGTGCGCTCATAGTCATCCACTTTCGTTCTACCGTCGTATCGCGTCCCGAACGTCCTGTGTAATGTTCTCGTGTCGGTGTCACCCTCCGACATCCCGACCACGCTGTCCGTTGTTCTCGTGCGTTGGGCAGCGTCCTTAGCCGTAATTGAGTATCACTGTCTTGTTGAGCACGTTCTTTCCTCGAGATGCTCGCTGATGATCTCACCGTTGCGAATCAAACGAGTGAGAGCCGGCTATTACTCATCTATGCTGTTGCTGTCTAGAGATTCGACCGAAGAAGCTAGTAGTGCAGATCACTTAGTGTCGGTACTGGACTACTCTCATGACACGTTATGGCTATGCGGCAATGAATATCACGCTTCGCGAAAAAGGCGTGCGGACGAACCGCGGAATGCGGAAAGCCACCTTTCAAGAGCGTGGTCTTACATACGCCGGTGAACTTGCCGAGCAGAATTGTCGCGATCTCAAACGCATTCTTGAATGGAACCTTGATCACGATATCTACTACTATCGGATCTCATCCGATTTACTCCCGTGGTTCAGCCAGTACGATCTCGGGGATTTGCCGAACGCTTCGACGGTTCGTTCACTCCTGTCCGAGGTCGGTAACTATGCTCTCGAGCAGGACCTCCGTCTCACATTCCACCCAGATCATTTCGTGAAGTTAGCAAGTAACGACGACGCCGTCGTGGAACGGTCGATAATAGACCTAGAAAACCACGGCACTATATTAGATGTAATGGGATTACCGCGAACGCCCTACTATGCAATCAACATCCATATTGGCGCTCACTATGGCGACAAAAAAGCGACTGGCGAACGATTCTGTGAACACTTCGAACGACTTACACCGGCTGTACGGAAACGATTGACCGTTGAAAACGACGATACTAAATCCCTATGGAGTATCTCCGAGTTAGTCGACACAATTAATGATCGAATCGGGATTCCAATCACATATGACGCTCTCCATCATCAGTTCACGAGCCGAGGGGTGACGTTCCGTGAAGCGCTCACTCGTGCCACAGAAACGTGGGAAACGACACCAATCATCCACTATAGTGAATCTCGATGCCTCCATGAGGCCGATCCATCGATTCGACCACAGAACCACAGTGACTACGTTAAAGGACCAATCCGAACTTACGGTACAGATGTCGACGTCATGATCGAGGCAAAGCAAAAAGAGTTGGCGGTACTTCGGTACCAAAATACAACACAGACAGCGTAGCTAAGCGCTGCCTTACACGACCGGATTGACTTGTTGAAACCGCAGTGACCATACCTCCCAGTGTTCGAACGGCGTCACAGCACGTCTGTCGCCCTTAATCGAGTTTAAGGCGAGATTCAGCGAGGTCGCTAAACGAAAATGAACGGTAATATGAGTTCTGACCAAATTCAGCGACAATCTCACTCTCTTCAGTCGTAAGAATTAGATCCAAGTAGATCGACGAGTTTTTCGAAATTTGGTTGGGGAAATGTCTGTTTGCTTTGGCTTATTCCATGGCGTGCCCATGTGTTTGCTTGTTCGAGGGCGATAGTTGCTGGGTCGAGGAAGGGGACATCCACTCGCTCTTGAATTTCATGGTGGCGTTGCGCAAAGGAGAGACTCATACAACCCGGAAACAGTGCTTCAGCACCATCCTCCTCGATCGCGCGCTGTCCAACGGATACCATACGTTTGACTAGCTGATTCGATTCATGGTCAATGGATTCCACTGGTGCGTCGACTGAGCGAACGCTCGCTAATTGCTCGGACAGACCATATTCGTGCGCTTGTTCACGAGACATCGGGATTGTTTCATCAAGGATGGTCAACCATGAGAAGCGATCAGCCACTTGCGCGGCTGTATGGATAGTGGCTTCTGCCGGTCCAATGACCGGGATGTCAAGCAATTCCCGTAAGGGACGAAGGCCTGGATCTCCGAAACAGCCAATGACAATAGCGTCAAAATCATCCCTAATCTCGTATGCACGACGCATCGATCCAACAATGCACCACGCTTCTTCGACGCTACTTTCGATGCTCGAGGGACCAGCACTCCTTGACTGGACAACCGTTACGTCCGCTGCGGTCAGCTCATTGGCAATGCGTTCTCGACGTGTTCGTTCGTCGGCGTCGAGTCCTGTCCCCGGAACGAGGTAGGCGACATCGGACATCTCAAACCTCCCTGAGCATGTCGCGCGCTCGCCGTAGCTCATGAATCACACCATTT
This sequence comes from Haladaptatus caseinilyticus, assembly GCF_026248685.1. Classification (NCBI taxonomy): domain Archaea; kingdom Methanobacteriati; phylum Methanobacteriota; class Halobacteria; order Halobacteriales; family Haladaptataceae; genus Haladaptatus; species Haladaptatus caseinilyticus. The sequence goes on from NZ_CP111042.1 coordinate 53,626, forward strand.
TGTTCACGATTTAGCTGTATTTGGAGGAACTTTCGATAGTCTCCCGTTAGGAATTCGAATTTCCGAGCTGGTGCATACCGCGGGAATGGCTCGCGCTTTACAGCCGGATCTTGTTCAAACTGATCACGTTGTACAAGGTTAAGTCGTGTAAGGACACGGGAGAGATCTGTGATGATATTATTCGCATCCGAAGCGTCGATTTCGCCATCGTGTGCTGCCTCCTGAAACGACACGATATCGCCCCGAAGCGAGCGAAGCTCTGCCAATGTTGGCTCGAAGTCAAAGGCATCACCCGCGGCTTCGTTGTACTCGGTAACGGTTTCTATGAGTCGGTCAGCGTTACGCGAGTGGTCGAACGGAAGGATATTTGCGTTCAAGACGCGGGCCAAACTAGTAGCATACACACGAATATCGCGAACCAGTTCTTCTTTTCCGGCTTTATCAAGCGTGTCAGTCGAAACATGCCACGCATCGGAGTTACCGCCACATCCACCGACGGGATGCCACCCATTTTCCTCACGGACGTCGGCCGGAATGTTAGAGGAAAGCATGAAGAAACCAGTGATACCCAAATTATCGAATGAATAGTCACCGGCACGAAACGGGTGATTCTCAGCATAGGGTGCGCCAGTTACATCATCGATGGCTTCGCCCACTAGGTCGTGAGCCTCAGGTGTCCAACAAGACATATCTGTATATTCCGTCGCACCTTTTGCGCCCGGACTATCCATATTCACTTGGGCAATACAATTTTCTGCCAAGTCGAGTGCAAACTCATCAGCATACCACGTACTGCCAGCGTATCTTCCAGTGGAGTGCCCCGGCCACCATGCGACTCTCAGACTGCGATTTAATTTGTCGCTATGCATACCAAATACGCGGGCAAGTTCGAGAAGTCCGGCATCACCGGTTGCATTGTCGGTGATACCGACATACCAAGAGTCGTAATGCCCGTGTAGTAGGACGAATTCGTCCGTGTCACTACTTCCTTCGATTTCAGCAACTACGATCGGGCACTTCATCCAGTCGGTTGTCAGGTTTGTTTCCAATTCCACCTCTAATCCATCATTCTCTTCGGCCCACTCGCGCAACTGTTGCCCGTCTGGCTTTCGAACGTTGACGATGGGGATCTCTGGGATTTGTTCCTTTTCGTCTAACCGAGGAGCACCCCCCCAAATCGGGGTTGCGATGCCATTGTGCGGTTCGCGGTCGTGTTCGTGAATAGCGATGACGCCGATTGCACCCTTTTCCTCTAGGATTCGTGTCGCGCGGATCGAGAGACTTCCTGCTGCGGTGAGAGCAATCGTGTCCGTTAGGTCATCAACGTCGGTGTATGGCTCGTGGACATCTTCATTCTGGGAAAGCAGGTCTGTACCTGCCGACCCGACATATTCTACCTCACCTGATACGGTCGTTGAGGTAGCGAAGGAGACGGTTTTGACCGGTCCGAACTCGAATTCACGATTGAGAGTTCGAATGGTCGCATCGTGCGGTTGGCTGATATATAATTCAGGATCGTATCGTTGGTACTCAACTCCAAATTTGTCCAGTCGATCCGTGATGTATTCGGCAGCTTGTACCTCTTCGTCTGTGCCTGACACTCGTTCTAGCTCCGAAAACTCTTCCAGTAATGCCCACGGTTCATCCACCGAGACTTCATCGATTATTTCCATCTCGAAGTCGCTGAGGGCATCACTGTTTGCCACTTGGTGATTCATCACTCAAACACTCACAGTACGTCTACAAATTTGTTTGGTATGTTATCACAAGGCTCACCATCGAACCACTTCCTCATCGACCGTGGAAAATTGGAAGTACACGTTCGTCCTCTCACTGTTCGACAATAACACGACCGTCGGATGCGATATTGCCCTCACTGATGAGACGACAGTCTCCAATTCGGACGGTTCTGGGCTCGGAGTTCGGCCACATGAAAGTCTCTTCGACAATCTCGATACGTAACTTTACGTATTGTGACGCAAAACCTCTGTCATGCGAGCTGTTCACATTACTCGCTTTGGCTCGCCAGCAGAGGCACTATCCGTTGTAGATACAGACATACCGCAACCGGGTTCGAACGAAGTCCGCGTCAAGGTGGAAGCTTGCGCACTCAACCACCTCGATATTTTTGCCCGGCTCGATCACCCGGAGAACGACGGACAGTTCCCGAAACGTACTGGTTGTGATATTGCGGGTGTCGTGGATGCCGTCGGCGAGGACGTTCCTGACTCGCGTGTGGGAGAAGAAATCATCGTCTATCCCGGTACCACCTGCGGTGAGTGTGAATACTGTCTCAATGGCGAACACACCATGTGTCACGAGTATCAAATCATCGGTGAAGATCTCCCGGGAGGTCTCGCTGAGTACGTCACAGTCCCAGTCTGGTGTTTAGATCCGAAGCCAGAGTCACTTGACTTCGTAACCGCGGCGGCATGGCCGGTCACCTTCACCACTGCATGGCGGATGATCGTAACCACAGGCCGACTCCGTCCTGCAGAGACAGCACTGATTCTCGGCGCGAGTGGCGGCGTCGGAAATGCCGCTCTACAGATAGCCGATTTTCTCGGTGCGACAACATACGCGACTACATCGACGCCAGAAAAAGCTGACCTAGTCACCGAATGGGCGGACGAAGTTATTGATTATACTGAGACGGCCTTCGATGATGCGATCGATGATCTAACCGACGGTCGCGGTGTCGACCTTGTGGCTGACCACGTCGGTCAGGAAACGTGGCAGCGTAGTATTAATAGTCTTGCAATGGGGGGCCGAATGGTTATTTGCGGTGCGACGAGTGGCCCCAGTCCGGACATTGATATCCGATCCGTCTATCAGCATCACCGGCAAATACGTGGTGCACCGATGGGCAATCGACAGGATTTTCGAGACGTTGGACGGCTTATTGCGTCCGGTGATCTTCACCCTGTTGTCGATCGTGTGATTCCCTTGAGTCGTATCAACGAAGGTCACGACGCCATCGAGAATCGCGAGGTGTTCGGAAAAATAGTCATAGAACCTCAATCATGAGTACCTTGTTAACTCTCTTTACTCGTTCCTTACCCCGATACTGTTAAGTGGTATCTCTCAGTCTAAGTATATGAGAGTGATGCATGGTGACAATACGCATTCGATATCTTCTCCAAATTTCACTCCTTCTGGTAGTCATTTTCGGAATGAGTTTCGCCCCTACGACTGCACAAGAAGGACAAGAACCGGACGTAACACTCGCACAGACGGCAATTCAAGTAGACGCTGATGAAACGAGCACCGTTTCGGCCCAGTACCAGTTTGACGTTCAGAGTGCTGGCAGCGGAGACGCCTCACTGTCTGCGATTGAAGGAACGATATGGTTATTTCCTAACCACGAGGTTGGCGACGTTTCCGCTACAGTGAACGGAAACGAGGTCACACCGGATGTCACCAGGCATGACCGGTACATGGATCTCGCCGTTCCCATCGAGAACGTAAGAAATGGTGAGTCGCTTACCGTTAGTGTGGAATACACTGTCCAGGGGCCACCAAACAAGCTGAAAGCTCCGATTTGGGTGCCGTCGTTCGAAACTGCCGGAACGGAGCGCGTGATTGATATGACGGTAAATCTCCCCGACGGAACACAAGTACACGGCGCGTCATTCCCGAAGGTGGGTGCACGAAGTGATGGGGGAACGACGTTGCAGTATAGTATGCTACATGTTCCCGGGTTTGTCTTAGTTAACTACGGGGAAGGAGCGGGGTCGTTCCTTACCTTAGACGTTCTGTCAACACTTATCGGTCTTGTAGTCATTGTCGGATTTTTAGGACTATGGGCGGCGTACACCCGTGGATTCATTGGAAACAGGAGGGAAGAAAATGTCACTTAGTTCGCAATTGATGACGTTCTTGGGAGTAGCGTTGATTTACATCGGCTTCGCGTTTGTGTGGGGCTGGTATAAAGGACAACAAAAGAAAAGGAAGACAGCGGATGAAGGACAGTCCGGAAAAGAAAGTGTACGAGGTGAACAATAATGGCACTCACGGGTGTTAGCCCACTGTTCATTGGCACTGTCGTCGTGTACTTCCTTGTCATTCTCGGCATCGGCTATTACGGATATATTCGAACAACTGATGAAGAAGACTTTCTTGTTGCAGGTCGTGAAATCGGTCCAGTCGTCGGTGGTGCAACCCTTTCTGCTACGCAAATGAGTGCGGGAACACTGGTTGGAACATTCGGCATACACTACCTCCTTGGGTTTGGCTTTATTTGGATCTGGCCTGGATTATGGGCTGGATGGATCGTTTCACTTCTTCTCGTCGCACCGCAGATGCGGCGCTTTGGGCGAGTCACTGTGCCTGATTTTATTGCCGTACGATACGGAGATGACGGTGCCAATGGGAATTACTCGCGTGCCATCGGAGCGATACTCATTGTCATCGCATACACCGTCTACCTTAGTGCACAAGTAACAGGCGGTGGGATAATCTTCCAGTCGATACTTGGACTTGACCCTGAAATTGGGATCATTACTATGGCTCTAATCGCAGTATTTTACACTTCTATAGGCGGCATGCGAGCAAGCATTCTGACCGACTTCGTTCAGGCTATCATCATGGCAGTCGCAGTCGTCATTGCGCTCCCACTCTCGTTTACTTTTGTTGGTGGACTGGGAACCGTCAATGCCATTTTCCAATCGTTTAATCCTTCTTTCGTCGGACAGGCGCTATCTACGCAAGAGATTGTTGGCTTCATGGCTGCATTCGGCTTCTCCATCGCTGCCGCACCATATGAAATAACCCGCATTTACTCGATGAAAGATGAGAAGACAGTTCGCCAAGCTATTGGCATCACCCTTATTTTCCAATCGATCATCGGAACCTCGGTCGCGTTACTTGCGATCTACATGCGCATCATGTTTCCTGCTCTTTCGAATCCCGACCTCGCTAGCGTTATCATGAGTCTGAACGTGCTCGGACCAATCTTGGGGGCACTACTCGTCTGCGCCATCTTTTCGGCGATCCTTTCAACCGTCGACTCTGTAATGATCGTTTCTGGTGCGGGACTCGCTCACGATATTTATGTCCAACTCTTCAACCCTGACGCGTCGGAGCGACAGAAAGTGTGGGCAAACCGCATTGCAATCGCCATCCTCGGACTTATTCCACTTGCACTTGCACTCAACCGCGGGCTTGTCGGCGATCTCGTCCAACTGATCGTTGTCCTCCAAGCATCTATGATGGGTGCGATGTTCTTCATGCCGCTTGTGCTCGGCCTACATTGGAGGCGCGCTACTACAGCAGGTGGCGTTGCTGGGATGATATTTGGGTTCTCTACGGTCGTCATCTGGCACGTCGGCACCGAGATTCTCTCATATATTCCGGAGAGCCTCGCTGGTTATGATCCTGTCATTCCAGGTGTAATAGTGAGTTTCATCGTCATGGTCACCATCTCTTATGCCACAAAGAAACCGTCTCCCGAATCACTTGCGCCGTTCTTTGACAACGTTGTTTCCGTCGACGGTGGCAGTGATAGCGATCAGGACACATAATCGTCGGCAACTATTAGTTCCATGGAGAGTGATGTGTTACCGTGCAACTTGATCCGACGGCAGTCACCGCGATTACGCTGTTATTTTGTATGGCAGTCATATCGGCTGGACTCGGTCTCTATCTGGTCTTCACGAATCCGCCAAAAGATAACTCAAAGTTCGTCGGTCTTCGTGCACAGAAGATGACTGATGAAGAGGTGGCGCGATACGAACAGGAGAGGGCAAACGAGTGAAACGAGACTACACAATTTCGCTCTCAGCCAAACGGCGAAGCAACTCCGTCGTCGTCAAGATGCCATTTCGAAAGCAAGCAAGCGAAAGATTCTCATCCGGCGAATGATTGTTCTCATCGCTATTAGCATACGGTACAGTAACGCAAGGGATATCGAGTTGGTCAGCAAACACCGCCGTCGGGAGTGACCCGCCAAGTGTTGGTTTCAAGATCGGGTCAGTAGACCACCCCGTCGCAACCGCCGCCAATATTGGCTCACGAATCGGATGATCAAGCGGTGTCCGCTGAGGGCGCATCATTCCCAATTTTTCCACCGAAAGGTCAACCGTTTTCGATGCGTGTGATTCGACGTGATTCTTGAACTTCTCGAACACATCGTTCGGATCCTGATCCGCAACGAGGCGCATGTCTAACTTTGCCTGTGCTTTCGAAGGAATAATCGTCTTCATCCCCTCACCGCCGTATCCACTTGTAAAGCCAGCAATATTCAGCGTGGGAAAATAGAGCAACTTCTCCAAGTAGTTCTCACCCGCACCGGCCGCAAAGCCATCAACGTCCAGCTCCGTCTTCACTGCATCAGAGTCAAAGGGCATCGCATCGAGAATGTCTCGATCTAACTCTTTAATTGGCCGAACATCATCGTAGAACCCCTCGATCGTGATGCGACCATCTTCATCCTTCATCGAATCGAAAATACGGACGAGTTCCCATGCAGGGTTAGGAATCGGACCGCCGTAATTGCCGGAGTGAAGGTCGCGATTTGCCCCGCGTGCGTTCACCTCAACGTAACACATGCCACGCGCCCCCATGAGGATGTGTGGTCGACCTGAGGAGTCTATCGGTCCGTCTGCGACGTACGTGAGATCAGCCATCAGTTCATCGCTTCGCTCACGGACGGTGTGCTCCAGGTTAGGGCTGCCGCTCTCTTCTTCGCCTTCCAGTAGTAACGTTACGTTTGTCGGGAGCCCATCCGTTTCGCGAAGCGCGAGAACCGCACAGAGGTGTGCGAACCACTGACCTTTATTATCACCCGCGCCGCGGGCATAGATTCGTTTATCGCCGTCTGGCCCCTCACGGATCGTTGGACTAAACGGCGGTGTTGTCCATTCTTGTGGGGCTACGGGTTGGACGTCATAGTGACCATAGATAAGAGACGTCGGTGCTTCATTATCGGGATCACCACCGACGTAGGCGTGCGCGATCACCGATGGCTGCCCTGGTGTTTCTATAATCTCGACCGTGTCAAAGCCATAGTCGCGACAGAGTTGCCCTACAAGATCGATACACTCCGAGATCCCCTCACTGGTCGCGCTGATTGATGGCTGGGCGAGAAGGTCGAAAAGGTCGTTGATAAAGCCGTCAAATTTGGATTCGACGTATTCTGTGGCACTCATGCAACCACCTCTCCGCGCTTTACTACCACACGCGGTTCAGCCACCGTTTGAGGGTTCTCCAAGGGTGGATCGTCAACAACGACGAGATCGGCGCTCTTCCCGACTTCAAGGGTGCCGACGCGGTCATCGATGTGAGCTGCCCGCGATGCTTCGGTCGTTATCGCTCGGAGTGCAGTCGCAGGACTCGCGCCGAGATCGAGTAGATGAGAGATTTCGTCTGCGAGGTGACCGTGCATGCTGTCGGTACCAAGTGCAATAGGCACATCTCGCGAGAGGACGTCCTCCCACGCCTCGCGTCCGCGCTCACGTGCCTCCTCAACTTTCGCCATGACCGCCGACGAATCTGCATCTCCTGCCTCAATGCCATGCGGGTGGTAGAGGATCGAGAACGTCCCGACAACGTGTTGATCACCGCCGTCCAGCGCATCAAGCGTATTGTGATCAAGTACACCACCATGCTCGATGGTGTCTACTCCGGCCTCGGCCGCCGAGAGTGCTCCTTGACCGCCATGGGCATGAGCGGCCACATGAACGCCCAGCCGATGCGCTTCATCCACGATGGCCATCACCTCTTCGTTTGTATAGAGTGGCCGGCCAACGTCACCTGTCTCGCTCGAGACGCCACCGGTGGCAAAATACTTCACATGGTGCGCGCCTTCGTCGATGTTCTCACGAATCCGCCGTCGTATCGCTTCTACTCCGTCGGTCGCAGTTAACGCTTTTCCGTGGCCGCCGGTCGGAGTAAGGTGGACACCGCTCGGGAGTAAACGTGGCGCGTCGAGTTCGCCCTGGCGCTCTAATTCAGCGAGCTGGAGGTCGAGGCCACGTTCTTCGCCCATCAGTCGCATCGTCGTCGTTCCAGCTTCGAGATCACATCGAAGGTTGCTTGTCGAACGAATCGCGCCGACGGCAGGTGGTGCCCGTAGCTGGTTTAGTTGATCGCCTTCCCACGGTCGAATAGACGCGTGTGAATGGGCGTCTACGAATCCAGGCATGGCGTACCCATCTGTGTCTACAATCACCTCGGCGTCGACGGGAATGTCGCTGCGTAGTTCCACCACAAGGCCATCCTCTACGACCACGACAGTCTCATCAAGCTGTTCTCGATCTGGGTGGTAAATACCGGCAGTTCGAATGCAGTGCATTGCCACCAATGGACGCACCTAGTGATTATAATACCATGTGCAACTGACCCACGGTATATGTTAAAACTCATCGATCGGGAGATAGAAGCGACGTTTCGAGATCGCATTGATTCTGAAGAGCTCGAACGACACATCGATGCATTCGACGGATTAGAGCGCGTCTCGGGGACGGAAGACGAATGGACAGCGAGCGAATACGTCGTTGAGACGCTTACGGAATATGGTGTTGACGCGACACTCGAAGAATTTGATGCATATGTCAGTGTTCCGGAGGACGCTGAACTTACCGTGACAACGCCGACGCATCGAGAGGTGACGGACGCCATCACCACTTCGTTCGGCGCAAGCACTCCCGCAGCCGGGATCCATGCGGAGGTCGTTCACCTCCCGAATGTGGATGCCGAATCGGTTGCGAACACCGATATCACCGACCGTATCGTCTTTACTCGCGGTCTTCCGACACCCGAGCCAGTGCGATTACTCGAAAACGCTGGTGCCACTGCAGTAATCTTCGAATCGGTCACACCCGATGAGCTCCACGAGATGATTGTCACGCCAGTCTGGGGAACTCCTGAACTCGGTGATGAGGCGGACATTCCAAACCTTCCGGTAATCGAAATACTACAACAAGACGGCGCGTGGCTTCGTCGCCGTCTTGATGACGGGCCAGTCGAAGCAACAGTGACCACAGAAGTGACGACTGAAATACGGACACTTCCGTGTCCGGTTGGGCGTCTCGAGGGGAACAAGAGCGACCGTTTCTTTCTCATCGGTAATCACGTGGACTCGTGGTATGAAGGACTCACGGACAACGCCACTGCGATGGCGGCAACACTCGAACTTGCACGTATCTTTGCCGAGGAGCAGCCACGCCGCGGACTTGTCTTCGGGTTTTGGCCCGGTCACTCGACCGGCCGATACGCTGGCAGTGCGTGGTATGCTGACGAGTATTGGGCTGACCTACGCCAAAACGGCGTTGCCTATCTTCACCTCGATCTGAATGGGTTACGAGGTGCCGACAGTCTCTGGTACCAGCATATGGCTGAACTCGGTGACGAACATCTCAATACCATGGAAACGGCAAGCGACTTCCCTCTCCGCGAGGACGATGAGAGCTTCCTTGGCGACTCAGATCGCCCAGCACGAAATTCGGATCAATCATTTTGGGGTGCTGGGCTTTCCTCGCTTCTCTCTGGTGCACGTCTTGACCCTGGAACACAAGATGGTGGCCCAATTGGTGGTGGGTGGTGGTGGCATACGCCTGAAGACACCCGCGACAAAGTCGATATAGACGTACTTGTCGAAGAAACCAAGCTCTACGTATCGCTGGCAGCGCGCATTTGTGAATCTCCTGTCCTCCCTCATGATTATAGCGCCACTGCGGCTGACATTCGTACTGAACTCGACGCAATCGATCCTGACGATGAGTGGTTTACTGATGTTCGATCCGAACTTGATGCCTTTGAGACAGCCATCACTGAAGCGAATGAGGTCATCGATCACGTGGATACTGAAACCGAATCGTCGTTGAAGGCCGTCGAAGATTTGCAGGTCGATCTCGGAAATTTGCTCGTTCCTGCCCTTTATACCTCCGGTAGCGAGCATCATCAGGAATCGGCACTTCCGTTTGCACCCCTTCCTGGCCTCCGAATCGATGAGTTATCGGAGCTCACCGGACGTGAGCTACTCTTCGCTAAAACGACGCTCCAACGAGAGGAAAACCGCCTTGCAGATCGTCTTCGCGCCGCGACTGATCGAATTGAGCGATTCATAGACTAGGAGAGACTGGCACCGCCATCAACAGTGACGACACTTCCCGTCATGTATGCACCGCCCTCACCGGACAAAAACTCGATTACTTCGGCTACTTCGTCTGCCGAACCCAGTCGTTGTATCGGTAGATCCGCGGTGAATGCTTCGATCTCTTCTTCCGTCCACAATCCTGAGTCGGTCGTTAATGGCGTATCGATGAGCCCTGGAACGACGCAATTGACACGGACTGACGGTGCAAGCTGTTTTGCTAACCCCTTTGTGAGACCAAGAATCCCTGCTTTCGAAGCTGAGTAGTGAACACCGGCACTCACGCTTCCACGCTGTCCAGCACCGCTTGACAATGTAACGATGGTTCCCTCGCCGCGATCGTACATTTTTGGCCCAACCGCACGTGCAACAGTGTATTGACCGGTGAGATTCACTGCGATGAGGTCGCCCCATTCTTCGGGTTCAAGATCGCCGACCCAGACGTCTCGAGAAATAGCTGCGCATCCGACGAGGCTCGCTACATCAGCATACTCTTCGACGACCGTAACGGCCTCCATCACGGCGTCATAATCGGAAACGTCCACGACCATTCCCTCTACATCATCTATCTCCGTGACGCGGTCATCCACGTCAAAGCCAACCACATACTCGTGTTCGTCGTCATCGGCGAATCGCTCGACAGTCGCTTTTCCGATTCCACTGGCCGCGCCCGTTACAATAGCCGCTCGCTTAGACATGCTTGTTAGGTCGGAAGGTACCATAAAACGTTTTGCGCCAATCTCATGTGCTGAGTCTATTGTACCGTATTCGTCGACGTAGAGTCGAAACCGTGTATCCTACAGGAACGGTCATCTGGGTACGCGGTTGGTCTTCAATTGATGTACATCTCGAGACGTGCTCGATGATCAATATCGTAGCTGGTTCGTTCTGTGTCCTGGTATTAGTTAAAATCCGATTTGTAGGTCAGTCGAATTCAGGTATAACATGCTCTGCAAAACACCGTGCTCCTTCTGTCTGTGGGAAATCGACGAACTCTACGACAATTTCATCGATACCGAGATCCTTGTACTGTTTTATTTCTGCGATGATCTCTTCCGGTGTGCCGACGAGATGGTTTTGATCGGCATCCCGATTTTCTGATTTAAACCGTGGTGCAGAATCGAGTAGTTCCGATACATTTTCGTCTGATTCACGGATGATACAGCGGGCAAACCAGGATTTCTGGATATCGTCGTAATCACGGCCATACGTCTCACAATGGTTCGAAAGCACGCTGAGCTTTCGCTTCATCAACTCAAGTGATCCCCAGTAATTCCATACATCTCCATGTTTGGCTGTGATTCTGAGCGTGAATTCCTCACCACCACCTCCAATCATTATTGGCGGGTGTGGATCTTGCAGAGGATGTGGTCTGCAGTCTGCCTCAGAGAGCGTGTAAAACTCCCCATCGTACGATACGTTCGTCTCGGTCCAGAGATGCTTCATTACCTCAATTGTTTCCTCCATCTCTCGCAAACGAGTTGGTGCATCCGGCCACTCATAGCCGTACGCCGTTGCCTCGTCCTCTTTCCACCCTGCCCCCATCCCGAGTTTCAGACGACCATCACTGACACAATCAAGTGTTGCCGCTATCTTTGCCAACAATGGCCCATGTCGTAGATGGTTGTTAATCGTTTTCGGATACAGGTACACGTCCGATGTAATGCCGGCTAACCCAGTCGTTGTCACGAGACACTCCGTAGTCGGCCCGTCACCGGTCATCAAATGGTCAGGGACGGCGATCCCGTCGAATCCGAGCTCTTCTATTTTGACGGAAAAATCACGCTGTTTCTCCCAGCTAATATCCTCACAGAACGCAAGGGTACTGTATTCTGATGTCCCACAACTGGTGGGGATATTTACTGCAAACTCCATGTATGAGACACTCTCGCACTCACCATAACTTCTCCTTTCCCTCTACTCTTGATTCTGACGACATGAACCGTCGTCAGAATAATTTACAAACATGCCGGATTGGAGTGATATCACAATCAATCGAGTTCACGTCGTTCAACTTTCTCCCACACTCGTCTCGGTGTAGGGACGAACCCGGCAAATAGAGACGAAGATTCATCAATAACACGGAAGAAAAACCACAAAAGCTAGCAACTAAACAAATTAACTTGCTTACAGTTGGAGTCAATTTAAAATAGCTATGTATTCTAGAAGACTGCACGAGACCTCTTGAAGTGACGGACGACTCGTGGTCGTCCGGAACGGCGTGTTTCTTCGGTGGTTCGTGTCCGTTCGTGGTTTGCGTGTCTTCGTGTCGCTGTCCACCGTGAGAACCGTTTTCGGTTTTACCGACCGGACGGGTTTGTAGGAATCCTGTGGACGAGAAGAAGACCGACAATTGTGATGTCACTTCGTTCGGGGGGTGCTTCGTTGCATCGAGAGCGCGATTTTCTAAAGAATTGAGTTTCGCGGCTGGACGGGAATTCGCCGAGTGATATCACTCCCATCGAAATGTCGTCAGGTGGGCCGGGCGCAGGCAAGCGTCCTTGTTGTACAGAGATGGCCGGTCTCGATCCGTCTCTCCTGCTCGACTGCCAATCGTTGTTTCTTCGAGCTAGACATTACGAAAACCGTGATTGGACAATCGTGGAAACGCTAGAGAACAAGCGGAGAGACTACTCGTAGTAGGCTTTTCGTTCGACGACCTCAGCGAATGCCACGGTTGGCGTGACATTAGCGATCTCGACGGTGACTCGGTCGCGTTTCTCCGTGTCGGGCACGATAATCACGTAGCCGCGCTCGACGCGGGCGATACCATCGCCTTGCTCACCAACGTCTTCGATTTCGACTGTTCGGCGGTCGCCCTCTTCGACTGGGGCTGTTGATTGATTCGACTGTTGGTCTTGATTCTGTTCCTGGCGTGTCGACGGTGATGTAGTCGAAGATTCTGTCTCTCGCGCTGAGCTGTCCGCTGATGACGGCTGTTTCAGTATCGCCACCCGGTATGCACTGTCCGGCTGGATGTCGCCATTTACAACTTCTCGGCTTGGCACTGTGAGCGTGTATGATCCATCCTCTGCTTCGATTTCGCTACTAAACAAACAACGTAGTTCGTCGGGAATTTCCATCTACCTACAAAGTTATCCTGTAAATACAAGAATCTGTGTTTGTATCTGCCACAGGAGGCGACAATACGGGTGTGAGAGGTACCGCGGCATTTGGAGTGAGAAGGCTATCGCTATCGACCGCAGGCGATCACTGTTGTGGTGCTCGTTAGTTTGGCCGAGCGGCGACGAGCAACGCATCGTCGAGGTCTTCGATGACCTCAGCCTTCACGTCCGCCGAGAGGGTGCCGAACGATCTCCGCGCAGTATGTAGATGTTCGTAGAGCGCGTCGAACGCCGTTGCCGGTGTGTCGTCTTCATCGGCTCCAGGTGTGTCCTCTCCATCGCGATCCGCGTTCAGATCAGTCTCATCGCCCATGTTCGGAGTGGGAATGTCATACTCATCCCGTCGAAGTTCCGTGGCATACGTGCGACCGATATGTTTTGCTTGCAGAATCTCGGTCACCCACTGGTGGAGATCAAAGAATCACTGCTCTCGCGTCGTCTCGTCTTCTGGGTTGCTAACACTCGTGTCGCGAGATTGTTCTTGTTTCCGTTCTTCGTTCCGTTTCCACGTCTCAAACTCGGTGATGGTGTTGGCCTCGAACTGCTCGGTGAAAGCCTCGTCACCAAGTGACCGAAGGAGTGCACCCTGCGAGCAGTCGTTGAGTGCGGCGAGTGCATCGAGTTGGACGTTTCCCCGACTATCTGTCCAAACGGTTTTCTGGACTTTTTGGGTTGGGAGCGTTGAGGCTGGTGTGGTTGCGTGACCGACTCGGTAGTTGCCGCCATCTATCGGTCACCTCCTGCAGAACCACCGCCACTGATCAGCGTTCGTATCTTGAATTCGTTGGGCTCGACTCCGGACGCAGGAGTGTGACTATTCGATGTTACTATAGAGTATGAATTTGTGGCAATACTACATTCTGTGAATTTTGCTGGTTCGTCTCGCAACGGTCGCTGAGATGCGACAAATCGCTGGACGTGGTCGAGAAAATCACAGATCGAACCCTCGCCATTGAGGGTACTTGACACTCCGGAAACGATGGTGTTACTCATTCGCATCCACCTCCACTGTTGCCCCAGTGTCCTCTGTTGGCGTGGACAAATTTGGCAGGTGGGCAATGGTAGTGAGCGAACCAATACAACGAGACCTAGTGGCAGTCGGTGTGTGGAGATACTCGAGAACAGTCATGGAGGAATCGGGGTGACTGGTGCAGTGAAAGGTGGGTTGCTGAATCTCGTCCTGTACCGTCGTGGTGATCGGTGGAGCCGTCAGAACGAGATGCGGTCCACAGCGTGGCGGTGAGTTCGTCTCCCGAACGGTGCAAATTGTCCGTGGCAACTCTGTGGTTGTGATGTGAACGCGGTCACTCGGCTCGGGTTGTGCGACGAGTGTGTCGACATCGCGTGGGTTCAACGGCGTGGGTGCATACCCACTCACGCCTGCTCACCTCCCGTCGAATTGACGATGCACTCGACAGTCGCGTACGTGCGCAACCAGGTGTACTTGCCCGAGGGGCTACGGCCGTAACGATCCAGTTCAGTGTCGGCGTGTTCGTACTACGATGAGTACGAGTACTGCACCCGGTACAGGTCGTTCGTTGGCGTAGCGACGTACAGGACGTGCTCGCCGAGTTCAGGACTACGGCAGGAGAGTGTGAGCTCGTGGTGTTCACACTGATAGACGACCCTCGTGAGCGTGCGCTGTTGGATGTGGAGCGCGACGGAAGTCAAATAGCGAACCCTCCAACAGTCATAGTGAATCTGTAAAGCCCTGGTCGACGAGAGTGCGGTCTACCCAGTTCTCAACGTACCTTGCAATGTCCCGTCAACCCTCGCCAACCATTAGGAGGTGTGGACGACCATCAACCTCGTGGAAGTGGGTGACTGCATCGCCTCGTTCATACTTGTCGGCAGCTTCGCGAGTGGTCGATGGTGGGCACGTGTTGTCCTTTTCGCCAGCGACGAGTAGGAGTGGCGCCCGATCGTCATTGGCGAAGTCGACGGTACTCGCGGCGCTCGGGGTCAGGGCAGCCGTGCCGGCCTGGAAGAAGATCCGTCCGGTTTCGGGCACCGCGTATCGATTGTATGCCTCCCGAGCGTTATCCTCAGGCCATGTGTTGACGAACCCGAACTGGAACTGATCGGATGACAACATCACGGCGCGGTTCCAGTTGAGTGGGTTCGACAGCACAGGCCACACGGCTTTCAGCGTTGACCGAGGGAGGCTTATCCCTTTGGCGGGCGCCGGGTCGAGTGCTACACCTGCCGCACCGAGCCCCCGGTCAAGGAGGAGTTGAACAACCAGTCCGCCAGTGGAATGACCAATCAACACGGGGGGCTCGCGAAGCTTCTCGATGAAAGTAGCGTAGTGGTCAACGATCTGACCGAGACTGAGGCCGGTGATCGGTGCAGGGTCGTCACTTATTTTCTCGACAGAGCGGTCGTGACCTGGCCACGCCGGCGCTAAGATGGTGTGGCTGCGGTCGCTGAGGTACTCTTCAAAACGTCCCCAACAGAGGGGAGTCAGCCATGCACCATGGATGAGAACGAACGTCGTCATCCTGCACTCCTCTCGGGTTGGTGGCTCTCTTCGACGATGGCAAAATTGCTGCTCGTTTGATTTCACCAATAAGACACGCCATACTCGAATTTATGATTTCGGTGTCACTTTTTCGTACTATTAGTCGACGTACGTGACTATCTGACTAATTACATTCTCTGTGGCGGATTATCCACAACGAAGTCGGGAATTCCCCTCTAGTATAACCTGATAGCGACCGACTCAATACCATGGCTCAAGAGAGTGTGACAGTCGAACGAGCCGAGGATTGGAAAACGCTCCAACGACTTCTGTATCGAGATTCATGGAACGAAGATATCAATCGTTATCGCTCATCAAACGTTTTCCGCGGCCACTCAAACCGGAAGTACACACTCACGACGTCGCTCCAGCGGTTTGTGGGTGACTCTGGTCAGTGGGATCTCGAGCTCCGGCTCCTGCGCAACTTCAACAAATATGCCCAACAGTATATCGATGAGCCAGAATCCTTCTACCATCTTTGGTCACTCGCACAGCACCACGGGCTACCAACACAGTTACTCGACTGGACATATTCACCGATGGTGGCAACGTTCTTCGCGACCGGCGGTGCTCGCGATGTGGACGGTGAAATACTCGTCGTCGATTACGCAGCAGCTCACCAACTAATTCCGGATGTCTACCGAACAGTGCTCGAGCAGGCAGACACCGAGATGTTCGATGTTGACCTCGCTGAATCGGGGACTAACCAACTTCTTCAGGAATCTCGCGAGAGTGAACATAACGATCGCATCCGAGCGGGGTCGCTGGATCTCTTCGAACTTTTCGAGCTGTATATGGAGATGACTGATAACCACTCCGAGCCATACGTTTGGTTTTTCGAGCCGCCACCTATCGACCAACGAATTGCGAATCAGTCCGGAGTTCTCGCAGGGTGGTTTCCAATTGATCCGCGACAACCGATGGATGAATGGCTCGAAACTCATCCAGAATTCTTCAGGAGAATCGTCATCCCTGCCGAACGAAAACAGGAGTTCCGTGACAAACTTGACCGAGCAAATATTAATGACCGGACGCTCTTCCCTGATCTGGATGGATTAGCGATGTGGCTAACTGAGTATTATAGTCCCACTGTGAAGAGCAACTCGTAGTCGGTGCTCTGGAACTCATCGTCTGCACGGTACTTCTCGTGTTTTGTCACTGTATAATTTAGCGCCTCTTCTACCGGTGTTTGTCTGTCTCAGTATTCGGTGAAATCACTCGCTCGTGACATCGATGATATCGTGTCTGGCAGAAAGGTGTGGGCACAGGATGTGCCCGCCGTTCGCTCTGACTAGCGGAGTGGTCTGAATGCTGCTTGGACCTCAGACGCCAATAGCTCTGGTACTTCCCAGGCCGCAAAGTGCCCACCTTCGTCGAGCTCGTTGTAATGGATGAGGTCGTGATAGGCTTGCTCTGTCCAACTCCGCGGGGCTGGATGAATTTCGTCAGGGAAGATGCTTACAGCAGCCGGGATGGAGACGTCGACAGCATCAAAGAAGCGTCCCTCTCCTTCGTAAAGCGTATCCCAGTAGAGACGAGCCGAAGAAACTCCCGTGTTCGTCAGCCAGTAGAGCGTGATGTTGTCGAGGATATCGTCTCGGGTGATGGCGCCGAACGGTTGACCGTCGAAAAGGCCTGCGATTCGCTCGTAACTGCGAATGTCGTGGTCGAGCATCCACGCTGCCAGGTCGACGGGCGAATCCGACAGTCCGTAGAGCGTCTGTGGACGCGTTCCCATCTCGATTGCATATCCTATGTCCTTCGTAAAGAACTCGTTCAGCCGCTCGTACGCCCGACGTTCGTCGTCTGAGAGATCGGACGGTGCCGGATCGCCGCGCACAAGCGCCTTTGACACGTCGGGTGGAACAGTAGACGGCATATTGGAGTGGATGCCAAGCAATTCCGGCGGTTCCTGCATAGCCATCACGTCGCAGATAGCCGCACCCCAATCACCCCCTTGCGCCACGAACTGCTCGTATCCCAGTCGTTTCATCAGCTCGACCCAAGCACGAGCGATGCGGCCAGGATCCCAGCCGGTCTCGGTCGGCTTGTCTGAAAACCCGTAGCCCGGCATCGACGGAATTACCAGATGGAACGCATCCGATGCGTTACCACCATGTTCAGTGGGATCGGTAAGCGGCTCGATTACCTCCATAAACTCGAGGATCGAGCCAGGCCATCCGTGCGTAGCGATGAGCGGCAGTGCCTCTTCATGGTCTGAACGAACATGAATGAAATGGATGTCTAGCCCGTCGATTTCGGTTTTGAATTGCGGGAGGGCGTTCAGTTTTTCCTCGCACGTTCGCCAATCGTATTCTGTCTCCCAATAGCGTGCGAGGTCTTGAAGCGTAGCGAGCTGGACGCCTTGCGATTCATCCGTGACTGGTTCCTCGTCGGGCCACCGCGTGGCAGCGATGCGCCGGCGGAGGTCGTCAAGTTGCTCTTCAGGAACGTCGATGCTAAAGGGTTTAACCTCAATTGAAGTTGACATTATTCTCACTCCTTGGATCGGTAGATGTGGCTGCAGAAGGGTGAGCCATGTCGGCTACAGCCGAACGTCAGCTTTCCCCACCACCACCATATCTCCGTTGCTTTCTTCGCCTGAGGGGAGGTGATGTTTGGCCAGATTGATGTCACTGGGGACTAGAAGGATGACTCTTGAGGATTGGCAATGTAATTGATTGGTTTGGTATGACAGTATCTGCCTATTAGGCATCTGACTTCCCCTCCCCCTAAAAAGTAAAGATGTCATGTAGAGCAATAGATGTGGCTGAAATATAAATTTCAACTGAATTATGACATGATTGGTAAGTTAGTGTAGGAAGCAATCTGCAGATCATTTCTCACCCAGGGCCAGGATTGTTCCTGCTGATCGTTGATTCTCCTCTATCAGTGGTTCTCGTCAAATCTATTCTCAATATTTTAGAAATTCACAAAAACGTGAATCTCACAGTTGGAGAGTATCTAGCAGAGTGTCTCATAGCCCCGTTCGAAGTTCTCCACGCTTGTCGTATGGTGGTAAGCAGGTACCATCGACCGAACGGAAGGCTGATATCAATGGTCTTGGCCGAATTTTGTTCGCTTCGTCGGAAGAGGGCGAACGGAATCCCCTTGAGAACTGCTGGTTAGTATTGACTACTAACTGAGCGAGTTCCGTCCCTTCGCGGTAGCCAACGAACGATTCTCCTAACGAGAGTATATTCGTCTCAAGTGCTACTTGTAGACAGCCACGAGCGTTACACTGTCGTAATGCATACTGAGCGTCCAGTGTAACACAGAATGAGTCCTTCTTTCGCCTCGCGAACGCGAGGAGAAAAGAAGGATTCGTTACACCCTACAGTAACCGAGTGAAAATTACGCATTAGAACGGACGCAATTTGCGTCCGTTCCTCATCTCCGTGGATACTGTTGGGGCGGTGGTGTTACGCCCGTCCGTGGGAGGGCGTTACGACAGTGTAACGCCCTCCGTGCCTGTGTCTTCAATGAAGTCAATGGTCGCCGCTCTAGTAAACCTTCTGCCGCCTTATGGTTTATTTCAATGCTTTTGTACCATTCTAGCGGATATCGTCGATGGGAATTCCGTCATCGAGTTAATTGTGCTCGTACTGTAGCACAGCCACCTGGAGAGTAAACAACCTCATCTCTATCGGCGCATACTCTTGTGAAATCATGTGTCGCTGGTGAACTCCGTAGAAATCGTCGTTCAGAGGAAATCGCTACTGTTGGCAGCAACGAACGGCGTTGACAAGGACCACGCCGACGCGATCATGGCCAAGGTTGTCGCCCATAAAGACCCGATTCTCGACCGGCGATAGCGAACTGATTACACTGTCGTAATCATCTCCAGACAACCAGTGTAATCAGCTAGACTGCTTCATTTCTTCTCTTCAGGTCGCGAAGAGAAGAAGAAGCAATTACACCCCACAGTAGCCAACCGTTCATTCCACCATCAGAGGGGGTGCAACTTGCACCCCCTCCTCATCTCTTAGAGATCGTCGGTTACGGTTGGTTGCTCGGTGGTGATTACGACACCGTAATCTCCTCCGTAATGCTCTCGTCTTCGCCAGCCGTGATTTTGCCCGGCTTGAGGCGACGCTTGTATTCCTCGCTTTCGTTCGGGCCAGAGATTACGATGCAGATGGAAGACGGATTGCCGATTCGGCTTGCCTCACGGTAAGCACTTTCGGCCAATCTACAACTCCGGTGTCACACCATGTCCTGGGCCTGTTATCTCATGGATTGGACCGTCTCTTATGGGAATAGTGTCATTTTCGAGGAGGCGATTTCCATCAAGGTCGACATAGGAGAACGCGTCAGTACCAGCGACGATGTGTGCACTCGTATGGATCCCAATAGCACTTTCGAGCATACAACCGATCATGAGGTCTGTATCTGCACCTTGAGCGATAGCAATAATATCTGCAGTCGCAAGCGGTCCTGACTTCCCCAATTTCACGTTTATGATGTCTGCGGCATTCTCGGACACGACTCGCATTGCATCTTGTGGCGTGAAGACAGTTTCGTCAGCAGCGATGGGAACATCGACACGGCGGCAGGTATCGGCGAGTCCAGTAACATCGGTTGCAGGAACTGGTTGTTCAATTAATTCAAGGTGGATACCGCGGTTAGCGACACGATCCGCGAACCAGGTGGTCTCTTTAGGCGTCCATCCCTGATTCGCGTCTATTTTGAGTGCAGCGTCCGGAACGGCATCGTGGATGGCTGAGACGCGTTCGACGTCTTCACTCACATCATTTCCAGTTTTTATTTTGAGATGTTCGTAGCCCACATTAGCTGCACTAGCTGCTCGCTCGGCTGCTTCGCTGCGGGGAAGGATGGGGATTGTCATGTCGGTTTCAACCAATCTCGGTGTGCTGCCGAATAGTTCCGAGAGTGGCATTTCGCGCTCACGGCAGTACGCATCGAGAATAGCCGTTTCGACAGCAAAGGTCGCTGACGGTGTTTTGGGAAACGTTTGACGAACATCTTGAATGACCGAACGGTAGTTACTCGTTAGACGACCTTTAACGATGGTAGCCATCGACCGTGCCGCCTCGATGGCTGTTGTTTGGGTCTCACCAGTGACCGGCGGTAATGGCGAACCCTCACCGTACCCTGTGGTTCCGTCGGCAGTCTCGACAGTAACGAGTACGTTCGACGCCTCGTGTTGCGTTCCGAGAGATATTTCGAACGGTTCAGCGAGTGGCAGATCGAGCGCTTCTACCGATATAGAAATAATTTCACTCATACTCTCGCCTCGAGTGCGTCTTCGATGGCGTCGAAGAGTTTGTCTGCTCCCGATTCATCGTAGACGTTCGCAGAAATTAGGCCGTGGCGCAGTTGTTGGATTTCGGGATCACCCCACGTAGAGATGCCAGCGACCGATGCGTCTGATAGTTCTTCTGCGAGCATTCTTTCCTTCTCAATCCCATCAACTGAAAGACGTTCGAAGTGGGTTCGCTCTGTTCGGTTGGGATCATCGGCGAGAACGATTGCATCGGGCCACGATCCATGAAGGACTCCTAGTGTCACACTCGAATATGCGCGATGGGTAAGAGACGCCTGTCCCTCTACAAAGACGACATCGTGATCTTGGGCGACTGCCTTCACCATATCTTCTACGACTCCGGCAGTGAAGTCGGCAGGAACTCTGTCGACGACGATACCTTCGTGTGCACCCACCATAATCCCGGTCTGACCGGTGGCAACCCATCCAGCGTTCCACCCTGCTTTGCAGGCAGCTCTGTAGAGTTCGACCGTTGTTGTCCGCTTACCGACGGCACAGTCCGTCCCCAGTGTAAGCACTACCTGGGAGTCGATATCGTCCACGGATCCGTCACCGACGCGTAGTTTATCGGTCGCGGGTGGTTTGCGGACATCGAAAATTCGGACGTCGTGTTGGTCGGCTAACGACGACCAGTGCTCGTCCTCCCCGAGAAAAACGTGAAGGCCAGAAACGACATCACACCCTCTACGGATAGCGTTCTCGATGTCTTCGACCCAAGCATCGGGTAGCTCACCGCCAGCAGGAGCGACACCAATAACCAGAACCTCCGCCTCCGGTGCGATATCGAGTGCATCCTCGACGGATTCGACGACGGGTACGTCGGGTGCATCGGCCTTTCCTAAGACGTCGGTAGGACTTTGTCCGGCAGTTTCAGAGTCTACGATTGCTCTGGTTTCAAACACTTCGCTATGCATTACGACCCCGTTGGCGGTTTTCCCACCTGTCTTGCCGAACTCGCCCTCCGCGAGGACGAGTGTCGGGACAGAAACGCCAAACGATTCTCGCAGGTTCATGATGTATCCCTTACTCCGTAACTTTCGCCCAAAACAGCACCACCTCCAATAAAGGGGAATGAAAATGCACCGTTGCTACCCTTCGGATTCGGCGGATTTTCCTCCGCCAAATCAGATGCTAATCGACTCGATACCGTTCGATAGCGTCCTCGTTCAGCGACACACCTAACCCGGGAGCGTCGGGAACAGTAAACGTATTCCCGCCCGGTGTCCACTGTTCTCGCTCTTCGATTAGCAAATCGACGGCGTGAACGTTCAGAATGCCTGTTGGATATACAACTACAGGTGAAGCGGCGGCGAAGTGAGCGTTGGCCGCGGCGCCGACACCGAGTTCAAGCATACTTCCCATGAAACAGGGAAGTCCATGTGCATCGGCAACAGCCGCTACGTCGCAAGCCCTGACAAGCCCGCCCGTTTTCGCAAGTTTGATGTTGACAATGTCGCAGGCGTTGTGGCGGGCGAGGCGCGCCACATCAGCTGGTGAGAAACAGGACTCGTCAGCCAGAACGGGAACACCAGTCGTCTCACGTACCCGTCTCAATCCCGCAATATCGCTGTGCGGAACCGGCTGCTCGACCAGTGTCAGTCCATTAGCAACCTCATCGAGTGTGCGGACTCGAGTCACGGCGTCCGCGACGGACCATCCTTGATTCGCGTCGATCCGAATTTTTGCATCAGGGACTGTCTCCGCGATCGCGGCGACAGCGTTTCGTTCGATTTCGAAGTCCGGCCCACCTACTTTGATTTTGAATGATGTATATCCCGCCTCACGCGCTTCACGTGCTTCTTTTCGCACTTCTTCGGGGGGTTTGATGCCTACTGAGTAATGGAGGTCTATCATCGGTTCGTTGTTAGGCGCACCACCCAATAGTTCGTACACGGGTAAATCGAGCGTCTTGCCCAGTGCGTCGTGTAACGCCACATCGATTCCGTAAAGTGGAAAGGGTTCGCTCGAGAGTTCTCGTTCGATACGATCGACGAGACGTGGTATTCGATGAATTGGCTCGCCCTCGACAACGGGGGCAATTATGTCCCTGAGTAAATCGACTATGGCACTGCGCGTCAAACCATGGGGCCACGTCGACGATGGTGCTATTTCGCCGACACCGACGACTCCCGCGTCTGTTTCTATTTTGACGAGGACATGGTCATACGCTCCTTGTCCGCCCGTTGCAACCGAGAGACTCGTTTCGTACGTAGTCTCTGCTGGAACGGAGACTGGAATCGTTTCGACCGCCGTCACACAGGTTGTCACTGTCGAATCACCTCCCCAGGTCGTGCACTGGTGTGCTTGCCGTCCCTGACGACGAATTCCCCATTGACGAGGACGTGTTTGATGCCAACGGGGTAGACGGCCGGATTGAGGAAGTCACCTGGCTGATGAATTGCTTCGGGATTGAAAACAGTGAGATCGGCACGAGCGCCCTGCTTGAGAACCCCCCTGTCCTTGATCCCCAATCTGGAAGCGGGCATCCCGGTCATCTTGTGAACGGCTTTCTCCAGTGGGATGACTTCCTCCTCTCGGACGTACTTACCGAGCACGTGCGGGAACGTGCCATAATTACGGGGGTGGGGAACGCCTTCGCCCAAAGGGCCACACGGGCAAAGTGAGGATCCGTCACTGCCGACCATCGTGAGGTCGTGACGCATCACGTATTCGACGTCATCTTCGTCCATCCCAAAGTTGACGTGCATCGTTCGGTTTTCATCCTCCAGAACGATATCAAGTAATATCTCGGCGGGAGGTCGGTTTTCGTCATCGTGGTCAGCGAGTTCAGCAATCGTCTTTCCTTGGTACTCTCGCAGATCAGGATTCTGAACGTTCGTCACGAGGATGCCGTCCCAGTCATTCGTTCGATCAGTGGCTAACTCTTTCCGAATTCGAGCACGCTTTTCCTTGTCGCGAAGGCGTTGCATGAGTGCATCGTCACCCCCGTCGTGTGCCCAATTGGGTAAGAGCGCACCGAGACTGGTCGACGACGCGATGTACGGATACTGATCGCATTGGACTTCGATACCGTCGCGTTTGCGGGCAAGTTCCATCCGTCGAAGGGTATATCGAACCTTTCCCCAATTTTTCGGCCCGACAGCCTTGTGATGCGAAACTTGGACTGGGATACCCGCACGGCGACCGATTTCCAGGGTCTCCTCAACGCTCCCAATGAGATCGTCACTCTCTGAACGCATGTGGGTCGCATAGATCCCACCATACTCTGCGGCCACTTCGGCGAGTGCGACGACTTCGTCGGTTTTGGCGTAGCATCCCGGTGGGTAGAACAGCCCAGTCGAAAGGCCAACGGCGCCGTTTTTCATAGCCTCTGCGACGAGGCTTTGCATCTCGTCGAGTTCCGCCGTCGTCGGCGCACGATCCTCATAGCCGACGACGGCGGCACGAATGTTGCCGTGACCGACGAGTGAACCGACGGAGAGCGAGAGGCCGTCACGTTCGAGGAAATCAAAGTAGTCAGCCATCGACTCCCACTCACTTGCATCGACCTCTTTCGCGAGTCCGTTACTCGCAAACCAATCGTCGATTGCCCGGTCTGCCGAGCCATATCGCGGGGCGGCGCTTGTCCCGCAGTTACCGACAATTTCGAGGGTAACTCCCTGTCTAACCTTGCTATGTGCATCACGGTTGGCTGGCAGCGTGAAATCGGAGTGTGTATGGATATCGATGAATCCTGGCGCAATGACGCTGCCGTCTACGTCCACCACGGTTTCTGCATCGTCTTCAACCTGACCGATGGCTCCGAGTTGCCCATCATTTACTGCGACCTTGCCACGGAACCACGGCGACCCGGTGCCGTCGATTATTCGTGCATCTTCGAAAACTACGTCGTAGCTCATCGGTTGCTAATTGGTAACGTGTTCCTAAAGTATGCCACCGCACAAGAACGGGGTCGTTCCTCCTAGCTACGTTCAAAGAGATAGCTTTTGACGACTGCAAAGCACGGAAATTTTCACTCCAAACTTGCGTCACGGAAATCGACAGCAGTTCGACCCTCGTTACTCGTTTGGGTCGTCGTTGACCGGATTTGGGTGCATGTCTCGGTCGCCGATCCTGAACTCAGGAGACGAATCCGACATACATCGCCACCAGTGAGTACGTAAGTGTCACTGCAAGGAATGCGGTCTCATTTATTGGAAAGAGGAGATACACGGCCACAAAGAGAGGATAGGGTGATGCGATCAGCACCGCTTCGATTGTGTACCACTGACGGTGGCTGACATTGAGTCGATTTCGGATCCGATCCCGTAGAAGGGGTTCACGCATCGTCGGTGGCGGACCCCAGTCGTCATCGTTTCCCTCCGAAACAGCCTGTGGGTCATTGGTCTCTTTTGGATGGTTCTTTCGACCGTCTGAACCGAGCATGGTCCATCCTTCGTATTCCGTGTGACGCTCCTCGCCGCCATCTTGCATCAGACAGTCACCTCACTTTTGTCTATAGACCGTTCGGATCGATGGTAATCAGACACTCTCGTGGTAAAACTGAATCGCATCTTGAACGTGTTATCACCGGTGAAAATTTTGATATCCTGACCGACTGGGATAGCTCCCTTTGCCTGACTCTCCTTCGAGAACACTGAGGATTCGACCTGCAATGCGAACAGCCGTCGTCCCCACATTACGCATCCCTCTCTTTTGATGGTAGGTCATTGTGATCGACAAGTGCGTATTCACAGCGCTCACATCGTCGTTTCCCGACTAGCGAGCGACCGCCACAACAGGTGACATCTGGGCCATCAGGTTCACTGAAAGTCTTCTCGCAGGATGGGCAGTTGGGAACGCCGTACCGTAGTAATGAGAGCATCGTACGTCGTTCTCGGCTTTGAAGGTCTTCCCAATCGGGAAGAATCGTGGAAAGATACTCCGCATTGGCAGTGTCGATTGCTGCTATCGGTCGGGCCTTCCATTGTCGTATACTCATCTCGTCAACATCATGGATGAACCAGTTTTCACCGCCACTCAGTGACCGACGAACCGACGCTTCGACGGCACCTGGAAAAGCGTCGACTGCCGCCTCTTTTAGCACCTCCGAGTCTGCAATCAGAGTCTGAGTTCGTTCACACACGCGGTCAGCCGTTTGCGCACTGAGAGAGAGGTCGTCGTTGAGCACTCCGGACGAAATCAGCCTCTCTCCCGTCGGGAGTTTTGTTGGGGACTCTGCTTTTTCTAGCCGGGAAAGGATCGGTTCAGGAAGTTTGCGAGTCAGCCGAGGCGTTCCTGGAATCAAATATCCACGAAATCCGACTGCGACCACTCCCATGATAGCGGCGATGCCGGCGATGATGGGATGGCTGGTCTTCGCAATGACACCGACACCGAGGGCGGCTAGTCCAAGATTTACGATTGTACACGGCCAGCACCGATTCCTCCCCGTGTGTGCTGGATTCCGGTATTGCATACTCATCCACTCGGGTATTCGGAACCGTAAAGCCTCCACCGACTATGCTGGGGGGTGGGTTCAAGCCACTTCGACCGCTCCCGTCACCACATGGGGTTACAGGACGTACTCGATGCTGCAGAGGCGGTCGGTAATCGCGACGAAGAACGGCGTGAGATGTTCCAAACTGAATTCAATGCGTACGAGAACGGGGATCTCGACTCATTCGACGAGACGCGTGACGATATCGAACACGAACGTGCCGCTCTGAACGAACTGGGGTATGCACTCGAGGCGGAAGGAGAGAATATCGATGAGTTAGTCGACCACGCTGAGTTTCTATCTGTTGATCAAGCGGTTCGTCACCGAGATGAGGTGGTCGAGAAACTCGAAGCACACAACGCTCATTTGTGGACGTTCCATGGTGAAATGTCAGAGGCGTTGAATACGGTGGAGTCCAATCTCACTGTGCTGGTCAATGATGGAACTGACGCCGTCGAAGCCGACCCACAACCTCACTTTGACGGGGCACGTCGGGCCTTAGAACGGCATAATGAGGTTGTTGAGGGACTAGGAAAGAACCTGACAATACTCAATGCCTATCTGATATAGATCTGAAAAATACCCGTCTCTTCTTGCTTTTTGTCGGACTTATTTTGACACACAACCACACCCCCACGTTCCAGTATTTTCGAAGTAGGAGGTGTAATTTTGGGGGATAATGGTGGCCCTTCATAGTAGGTGGTGTGTATAAGCCCAAACTCCGGATATGTGTTTGCATATGTCTAGCACTCGGCGAAACTTCATGAAAAAGATGGGTGCTGCCGGCACAGCAGTCGGAAGCGTTAGCCTTGCTGGCTGTAGTACCAACAACAACAACGGCGGCAACAATGGTCCCTCGAATAAGAAGGTAGTCAAAGACCTCCCGAAGAACCGAAAAATCGGGAAGAAGGTTCACCTGAGCAATACTGAGAAATATTGGGCTGAACGGTACCAAGCGAACGTTGTAGTCGACAAATGGTTCCGAGAAAAGCTTGGTGTTCCAATTCAAACGAAACCGGTCGAAATCACCGTCCTCACTTCACGAGAAGACAATGGCAAATTCGATCTCACCACCTACAACTGGTGTGCAGACAACGGTGACCCCGATGGTATCATCGTTAACCGCTTTTATAAAGACGGCTCTGAGAACGACTACGGGTTCAATAATCAAAAATACAATGAATTAGCGATGAAACAGCGGAAGGAAACTGATGAAAAGAAGCGGCAGGAACTCGTTCACGAGTGCCAGAAAATACTCGGTGAACAACGTCCTGAAAATCAGTTCCTCTACAACGTTTATCCGTACACGTTCAACAACCAGCGGATCAAGGAAGATTCGACCATCGTTACCGTTACCGGACTTCGCAATATCTGGAACTACACCCAGATGGAGCCCAAAAACGACCAGGGCAAAACCATCGTTACGAACAATTGGGATCCATCCGATCAGCTGAATCCGCTCCACATCAACGGCATTGGACCGAGTCGGAATTGGACTCCGATACGATTCATGCACGACTTCCTTATTCGTCCTGATGAGAATCAAAAGCCGACGCCGTGGGCAGCAAAAGACTACGAGTGGAAGGACGATACAACGCTCACCGTTAATCTCAAGCAGGGAATGACCTTCCATGACGGCGAGCCGGTCACGGCTGACGATGTCGTGTACACCTTCAATCTCATCCTTGACACGGAGCCGCCGGCGTATACGAACAACGTCGTTGATGTTGTCAAGAGTGTCGAGAAAACTGGCAATCTCTCCGTGAAATTCAATCTGAAAGAAGTATATGCCCCATTTCTTTCCACGACACTTGGATTAACGCCAATCCTCCCCAAACATTACTGGACGAAATTACTACGGAAGACAGGCAACCAGAAGACCCCGTGGAAAGTCTCCATCAGTAATAAGAACCCAATCGTTGCGAGTGGCCCATTTAAATGGGGTACTTGGGATCAAGGTTCGAAATTCGAGATGCCAGCATTCAAGAAGCACTCGTTCGCTGCACCGAATATCGAAAAACGGGTACAGAAACCCCTTGCGACGCGTGATGCCGAGGTTGAGGCGATGAAAAACGGTGACTACGACCTCCTCGACTACTGGCACGGAAGCCCGTCGTCGCTCAAAGATGCGGCTAAGAACACGAAGCATCTCACACTTGTTCAGACCTCGGACGATTGTCGGCAAGCTTGCTGGATGAACACCCGGAACCCACCATTTGACGATGTTGCCTTCCGCCAGGCAGCAAACGCCCTCGTGATGAGTGCACAAGAAGTCATCATCAACGAAATTTATGGTGGGTTTGGGAACAAAGCGACATCCCCGATCAATAAGACGCTCAAGTTCTGGCATAACTCCGACACTCCCATGTTCAAAAATGGTGCCGAGGGTGCCGTTGAAATTCTCAAGGATGCTGGATATGTCTGGGACGAACAGGGCAATATGTACTATCCAGAGGGGAAGACCGGTAATTAACCCCCCGTCTTTCGCTAACAATGATAGAAAAGCGCTATTTGATTCGACGATTGCTACTCATGGCGATATCGATGCTCACCGTCATCACAATCTTGTTTTTCCTGTTTCGGATGGTGCCCGGTGGCCCGATGTCCGCGATCATGAGTCCCCGGATGAGTCCGGAAGCAAAACGGCAGGTTGCCGAACAATTCGGCCTCAACGAGCCGATTTGGAAACAGTACTTACTGTACATGCAGAACGTCCTCCAGCTTGACTTCGGACGGTCGTTCTACTACAGTCGTCCGGTGACGAGTATCATCGCGGATCGATTCATCAACACGATGAGCCTCATGCTCACCGCGTTCCTCATCTCGTACACGTTTGGTGTATTCTTCGGTGCTCACCTCGGATGGATTCGTGGGACGGGCAAGGAGCGCGCTGGCATGCTGGTCGTCCTTTTCATTCGCTCGTTGCCCGTATTCTGGACCGGGATGGTCGTCCTATATGTGTTCGCCTTCCACCTCGATATGTTCCCTCTCGGTGGAATGCGGAGTGTGAGCGCAAGCTACACGGGGAACGTTGGGAAACTCCTCAGCCCCGACTTCCTATATCACTTGGCGTTACCGGTGTTTACGCTCTGTACGTACTACACTGGATTACCGCTACTGCTGATGCGGAACAACCTCCTTGAGGTTCTTTCGGAGGACTACATCGATACAGCACGGGCAAAAGGGCTGTCCAACCGTCGTATCCTGTTCAACCACGCGGCACGAAATGCTATCCTGCCGGTGATTACCGCGTTCGCCATCGCGATCGGCTTTGCTGTCGGGGGTCAGGTTCTCATTGAAACGGTGTTCTCCTGGCCCGGCCTCGGACGAGAAATGGTTCAGGCCTCCCTCAGGAGCGACTATCCGTTGGCTCAAGGCGCATTCGCACTACTGTCGATAATTGTGATTACGATGAACTTCGTCGCGGATATCGCATACACGGTGCTCGATCCGCGCGTTTCCTTAGGAGCGAAGTAACACATGAGCGAAGAAACTGCACAACCTGCGAAACGGACCGTCACAGAGACGAAACAGGGTTGGCGGCGGTTCGTCCAAAACCTCCGCCGATCGGCTATCGAGCAAGCACGGGTGTTCAGCGAGTCGAAGATGGCGATGGCTGGACTCACTATCATCGCGTTCTACATTGTCATCGCGCTCATTGCGCCCTATATCGCCCCATACGGCCCCTATGAACGTCTTTATACCACGAACGGCGGATGGGCAGACCTCCAGTCGCCGAGTCTCGCGCATCCACTCGGAACGACGAAGGCAGCTCACGACGTGCTATCCCAACTCCTCCTCGGTACGCGTATCGCGATGTTCGTTGGGATACTAGGTGCATTCATGGTTGCCGTCATTGGCACCACTGTCGGCATCATCGCCGGCTACTACGGCGGTTGGGTCGACGAAGTCGTCATGCGTCTCGTGGACGTCCTCTACGGCCTCCCGTTCATTCCGTTTGTCATTGTCCTCGTGACGGTATTGGGCGCGAACGTCTGGAACATCATCCTCGGTATCGCGTTACTGTACTGGCTCTCGACCGCCCGTGTCGTTCGTTCAGAGGTATTAACCGTTCGCGAACGGCCGTACGTCGAAGCCGCACAGGCAGCCGGTGCCAGTGACTTCCGTATCATGCTGGTTCACATCCTGCCGAACGTCATCCCGCTTTCGGCGCTGTACGCGGCCATTGCGGTCGGGTATTCCATCGTCGCTCAGGCCAGCATCGCATTCCTCGGGTTCGGCGATCCGTCCGTCCCATCTTGGGGCGTGATGCTCCAGCGTGCGTTCGTGACGCAGTCGTTCGGCACAGCGTGGTGGTGGGTGTTCCCACCAGGCCTCTCGATTACGCTCGTCGTAATGGGCGCGTATCTTGTCGGTCGCGGCTACGAGGAGATCGTCAATCCACAACTCAGGGAGCCATAACATGAACCAAACAACAACGAACTTCGACTTCGATGATGGTGCACCGCTGCTGGAGGCAGAGGAACTCGACGTGACCTACACCACGAGTTCCGGTGAACTCACCGCTGTAGACGGTATCAGTTTCGCCGTGGATGAAGACGAGATTTTCGGTCTCGTCGGCGAGTCCGGATGCGGAAAGAGCACCGTCGCGCAGGCCATCCTCAGCCTTCTCCCGAGTAACGGCCGTGTTGCCTCCGGTTCAATCCGCTTTCGCGGCGTCGAATTAACGGAACTCTCGAAGCGGGAGATGGATGCGCTCCGCTGGGAACATCTTTCACTCATCAGCCAAGGGGCGATGAACGCACTCAACCCGGTTCATCGTATCTCCAGTCAAATTATCGAGGCTATTCAGGCTCATCGCGACGTTTCCAAAGCGGACGCACGTGAGCGAGTAGCGGAACTGTTCGAGGTCGTCGGTCTCGATCCGGATAGAATGGACGACTATCCCCACCAGTTCTCCGGCGGCATGAAACAGCGCGCATACATCGCTATGTCGCTGGCACTCGATCCAGATCTCATCATTGCGGACGAACCGACAACAGCGCTCGACGTCATCGTCCAGGATCAGATTCTCAAACGGTTGAAAGAGCTTCGCGACGAGCTCGGTATCTCCGTAATCATCATTTCTCATGACATCAGCGTCATCGCGGAGACGTGCAACCGACTTGGCGTAATGTATTCGGGCAAGCTCATGGAATACGGCGATCTGAGGGATATTTTCTCAGATGCGTTCAATCCGTATACGTTGGGACTTCAGAATGCCTTCCCGACACTCCGTGGCGAACAACAAAACCTCATCAGCATCCCCGGCAGTCCGCCGTCCATCGCGGATCTCCCTAGCGGATGTCGGTTTATGCAGCGATGTCCGTTTGCCGTTTCCGAGTGTGCGGAGAATCATCCGCCGCTGTACGAGGTGGGGGAAGACCACTATTCTGCCTGCTATCGACACGACGTGATCGAAATGATTCGACGGGAGTCGAAACGTCGCGAGACGTGGCAACGTACGGACAAAAACCAATCCGGTCTGGAGGGCTATAGCGATGACTAATGGTACACAAACCGAGTACATCATGGAATGCGATGGGTTAAAACAGTACTTCGACGCTCAACAGGGGCTCATAGACAGTCTCTTTGGCGAGAAGAAACACGTTCGTGCCGTCGACGGAGTTGATCTTCAAATTTCAGAGGGAGAAATCGTCGGTCTCGCTGGCGAATCAGGATGCGGGAAGACGACCTGCGGGAAGACGCTCATCCGCCTGCTCGAACCCACGGATGGAACGGTCAGATACCGCGGAAAAGATGTGACCAATATCACGGGATCGGATCTCAAGCAGTTCCGCCGCGATGTCCAAATTATCTTCCAAGACCCCTTCGAGTCACTTAATCCTCGTCGAACTGTCTTCGACACGGTGGTCGAGCCGCTCAAGATACATAATATCGGAAACGCGGAGGAGCGGATCGAACGGGTGCACGAAGCACTCGAACGCGCTGAACTTACGCCGCCAGAACAGTATTTTGAGCAGTATCCACACCAGCTCTCGGGAGGGGAGAAACAACGAGTGGCCATCGCTCGTGCGCTCGTTCTCGAACCCGATTTCCTCCTCGCCGACGAGCCCGTTTCCATGCTCGATGTGTCCATTCGGGCAGGCGTGTTGAACCTCCTTCAACGACTCAACGAGGAACTAGGACTTACTATCCTGTTTATCAGCCATGACCTTTCACTTCTTAGGCAAGTGTGCGACCGAATAGGTATCATGTATCTCGGTCGCATAATCGAATTCGGGGAAACTGAGTCGGTCATTCAGAATCCGACTCATCCATATGCGAAAGCGTTGCTCGGGGCCGCTCCGGAACCGGATCCGTTTCGGGAGCGTGAACACGTCGAAATTCAGGGATCCATTCCCGACCCGATCAACCTCCCGTCCGGTTGTCGGTTCAAGGGACGGTGTCCGGAGCGGGAGGCCATCTGTGATTACATTGACCCACCGTTGCGATCCATTACTACCGAATACGGCGACAAAAAACGGGTCGCTTGTCACGCCTATTATGACGAAGAGGACGTCGCAGAATTCGAAACGCAGCTTCAGGCAATGGAGGTTCCTGAGACTGCCAAGGAAAAGCCCCACGAGCACGTCTCTTCGGACGAGACAGCAAAAAATCAAGCCGATCAGGACGCTCGGGCCGACTAAGTTCGGGTGGTTGACGTCGCTTCAAAAGGTTCCCCTTTTATCCGGTCTGATATGGGGTCGGAGAGAGATTCACTGAAAATTTGTTTTCAGTGTTCGGTGAGTGGTTTTCATGGTGGATATGCACCATCGTCCATGTCGTCAAGGGGGAACTGCGGCCGCCGAATGTGATTGAAATCGAATTTTCGTGGATCCATTGCGACGAGACCGATGCTGTTTATGGGAATGACGCGACTCGCCAGTGGTTCGTAATCTGCACGATAGTGATTCGTGCTCTTGACGACCAACACGTCGAGTCGTTCGGGTTGGATGCCGACGTGTCGCCATATTTCGGCATCGAGTGGCTGCAGTCGGTTCTTGGTGACAATGACGCTCACTCCGTTCTCGTGGCCACATTTTAGGTGTACCGCTGTGCCGAGATGGTTCTCACTCCCCGTTCCCATCGGGCCAGTGTTGACGAACTCGCCGTCGGTTATGGCTTTAACATACCCATCAACGTCCTCGATTGCTTCTCCGTGTAGGTCGTCTGTTTTGCCACCCATGGTTACGGTGATGTGCTCACCTACGCCGGCGTTGACGCAGTCGGCGACGACGTCTGGGTCGTGCATGATGGCAAAGCCTGCGTTCGTCAACTCTTGGTCTATCATTTCGCGCAGGACTGTCGTTCCATCTGCAGCGCCGCCGCCGCCGGGGTTATCACCCACGTCTGCCATCACGATCGGACCATCTTCGGCGTCGAGATCCGCGGCCGCACGTTGCGCCTCTGCGACCGCTTCGGGTGGAGTTGGGAAATCTCCGACGAAGTCTTCACGTCGGTTCCAAATATACTCCGCAAGTTCGCGGGCGACCGCTTTTGCCGCGTCTGTGTCCCCATCTGCGACGACCGGTATCGAGAACCCCATCGAGGGGATATCTGCTTGATGGAACCCAGGGAACACGTTCACCTTCCAGATCTCGTCGCGCTCTTCGTACTCGCGGGCTTTTGCCATCACCTCGGCCATCGGCCCTTCAAGGGTATTTTGAAGTGGCCCCATCGCGAGCACCGGCGGGCGTTCGATATGCATCGTCGGATCGGTTTCTCCACGCATCGTTTCGGTGAGAATGCGCATTCCCCGGCGGCCGGTGTCTCCCATATCTATGTGTGGGTACGATTCGTAGGCGACGAGTGCGTCCGCCTCTTCGACGAGCTGGTCGGTGATGTTTCCGTGTAGGTCGAGCGTCACCACGATGGGGACGCCATCGCCGACTATTTCTCGGGTCTTCGTTACGAGGGGGCCCTCGCCGTCCTCCATCCCCTCAGGGACCATCGCTCCGTGGAGGCAGAGCAGAACGCCATCGAGAGCGTCGCGGTGCTTTTCGACAGCGTCAAGAATTTGGTTGCAATAGAAGTCGTACGTTTCTTGGGGGACGATTCCCCCAGGAGTGGCTGACGCCGCGACCGTGTGGACGAGTTCGATTTGTTCATTCTCCGCGACATCTATTGCCCCGCCGACAGCGGTGTTCGTTTCTCGCAACTTGTGGTCGACTTGTTCCCCTAAGTACTCACGCCGCTCCTGAAACTTCGGCCGGTCAGTCGGTGTCGTCGCGAATGTATTCGTCTCGTGTGAGAAATCTCCTACGAGTACTAGCTCGTCAGACATATGCGACGATTTAGCAGACCGATGATTAAAGACACTCCCTCTCATGGAGGGGAACTCCGACGCGAACTGCTCACCGAGATATTTGACTACTTTCTGATGGCACAGCCAGGACGGTTTTCAGTCATCTCGCCTCCACAAACGGCAAATTCTCCGTTGACGAGGACGTGATCAATTCCCTTGGGATACCGTCGCGGATTTTCGAACGTGGCGCGACTCTCGACTCGAACGGGATCGAAGACGACGAGGTCAGCGTCCATCCCTGGTCGGATGACGCCCTTGTGGTCAAGACCCATCGCCCGAGCAGGGAGCGAGGTCATTTTGCGAATCGCTTCCTCCAGTGTGAGAAGATTCTTTTCGCGGACGTATGTCCCGAGAATGCGTGGATAAGAACCGTACACGCGTGGGTGCGGCTTCCCTCCGAAAAGCCCGTCCGTTCCAACGCATACCCGCTCAAACGAAAGGATTTCTTGCACGTCGTTCTCGTCGAGCATGTGTAGGGTTATGCTCACACTGAGTTCTTCCTCGACGAGGAGCTCACACACTGCATCGACCGGTTCAATATCTCGGTCGTTGGCGATTTCAGCGACGCTTGCCCCTTCGATTTCGATATTCTCCTCGCTTTCGACGTTCGCGATTACGACGTTGTCCCACCCGGAGAGTGCACCGATGTTCTCCCATCCGCTGATGCGCCACTCGGTGATATCTTGGCGAATCCGCTCGCGGGCATCGTCGTCGTTCAAATACTCGAGCGTTCCCTCCGGACCCTCCGCATGAACCCAAGGTGGGAGAACGGCCGATAACATCGTACTTCCCGCGGTGTAGGGGTACTGTTCGGCAGTAAAATCCACACCTCGTTCGCGTGCCGCTTCGATAAGCGACGTCGCCCGGTTCACCTTCCCGTGTTGCTCGGGGCCACCCATCTTGAAGTGTGAAAGATGCAGGGGAATTCCTTCTTCGGCCCCGATATCCACGAATTCGTCGAAGGCATCCCAAATCCATCTTCCTTCGCTCCGAATGTGAGCGACGAAGGGGCGTCCGTACGGTCCGAGTCGAGCAGCAAGTTCCTGAACCTCGTGTGTCCCGGCGTAGGTACAGGGAGTGTAAATAAGGCCAGTCGAGAAGCCAACGGCACCATCCTCCAGTGCCTCTGTCACTAAGTCGGCCATTTCCTCGAGTTCTTCGTCCGTCGGGTCGCGACTGTCCATCCCCAAGACGTTGAATCGAACCGTTCCATGCCCAACAAGAAGAGCGGTGTTTAGTGCTACTCCCGACTCCTCGACGGCGTCCAAGTAGTCGCCGACGCTGCCCCAACTCCACACCATGTCCGTCTGTCCGGCGAGCGCCCCGAGTTGCTTCGCCCACTCCTCGGCGCCTCCTTCTCGATACATCGGTGCCATCGAAAATCCGTCTTGCCCGAGTATTTCGGTCGTGATTCCCTGTCGAACTTTCGGTGCGAGCGTTGGATCGTCGAATAGTTCGATATCAGAGTGAGAGTGCGTATCGACGAACCCTGGGCATACGACGCGACCATCTGCAGTCAGCGTCGTCGTCGCGTCGATATCAGGATCAGTGGTACGGTAGATATCAGTAATTCTGTCATCAGTAACTCCAACCGCACCATGAAACCATGGGGCTCCTGTTCCATCCACGATTTTCGCATCCTCGATGAGGAGGTCAGTCATGCACGTACCTTTCTGAGCATTGCAAAAAAACAGGCTACCGCGTATGAACGGGGGTAGCAATCCTATGCAAGCGGGAGTTAGCCGTCGTCGACAGCGTAGTGGAGTTTCGTCGTCGAGAGATTGCGCCCTGAAACGGGCACGACGACGGTGCTTCCGGAAACGTTCATCTCTTGCACTGCACCGAGTGCGGCGGATGAGGCCCCTTCCACAATGAGCCGCTCGTTGGCGAACATCGTCCGAATCGTCTTTTGAATAGTTTCCTCGCTCACGAGTCGCATATCGGCGAGGCGTTCACGCATGATCTCCGTGGTGAGCGCGAACGGAACACGTGAGGCGATCCCTTCGGCCATCGTGGTGACCTGTTCCCTGGGGTCGAGATGTCCTTCGTTAAAGGCACGATAGGTTGCATCCGCGCCCTCCGACTGGACACCGATGACTTTCGCATTCCCGAGTGCACCGACCGAGAGGCAATAGCCAGCAGCACTGCTTCCACCCCCGACGGGGCAGACAACCGTGTCAACTTCCGGGAGATCCTCCAGTATTTCTAATCCGGCGGTACCGACGCCAGCGATAAGATCGGGTTCGTTCGCCGAGTGGACATACCGATAGCCCTCCTCTGCTGCACGCTCCTCGGCCCACTCTCGTGCGTCGTCGTAATCAGCACCGTGTTCGACGACAGTTGCACCGAACGTCTCCATCGCTGCGACCTTTTCAGGGTTCGGGTTTTCCGGAACTACGACAGTCACTGGGACGTCGAACTCCCGTCCAGCGTACGCAACGGATTGACCGTGATTTCCCGTCGAAGCAGCGATGAGACCGGCATCACGGAATTCGTCTTCGAGTCGATGACCGATGGTGACGCCCCCGCGAACTTTGAACGCGCCTGTCGGGAGCGTATCCTCACGTTTCAGATACACATCTGCATCCGTCACATTGGAGAGGGTTTCGCTCCGAACGAGCGGCGTTCGTGGAAGATAGCGTCGCACGATGTTCCGCGCTTTGTATACATCCGCGGGTGTCGGGGCCGTAAGGTCGTGGTACGGGAAAATGGTCGTTGCGTCGGGTGAGTCGATTGGGTCGTATTCGGTCATTGTTCGTCCCCGTCCGTTTTTGCCTTTTCAAGAACTGCATGGAGGAGTACGTCCGCACCTCGAACCACGTCCGCCCATTCGGTGTATTCGTCTTCTGTGTGGCTGATCCCATCGACGCTGGGGACGAATATCATGCTCGTCGGGCAGATCTCGTTTAGATAGTTTGCGTCGTGGCCTGCCCCGCTGACGATCCGCATATACTTCGTTCCGACCGCGTCGGCCGCCCGCTCAACGGTTTCGATACATTCGTCATCGAAGGGTTCGGCGTCGACACGCATGATCTCCTCGTACTCCATCTCGACGTTTTCTCGGTTGGCAGCGTGCTCGATTTCACGCTGTATCTGTTCTGTTGCGTGATCAACGATGTCGTTGTCGTAGGATCTGAAATCCAGAGTAAAATCGACCCGTTCGGGAATAACGTTAATCGAATTCGGATGCACGTCTATCGATCCCACAGTCCCCACGAGGTCGTCACCACCGGTGCTCGTGATACGCCGAACCGATTCGATGACATCGCTCGTCGCGACGAGGGCGTCGTGGCGGAGATGCATCGGCGTTGGCCCGGCGTGGTCTGCACTTCCAGTGAATGCAGCGTTCATCCACACGAATCCATAGACTCCCCCGACGACACCAACGCTCAGACCGCTTTCACTGAGCTGTGGTCCTTGTTCGACGTGCAGTTCGAAGTAACAATGAAGATCTCTTGGCTCACATGGCTCGTCTCCTTTGTACCCGATGCGTTCGAGTTCCTCACCGAACGTTTTCCCTTCTTTATCTTCTCGGGTGTACGCATATTCAAGGTCGAACTCGCCAGCGAAGACTCCACTCCCCAGCATATCCGGTTGGAATCGTACTCCTTCTTCGTTGCTCCACGCGACTACCTCGATCGGCCGTTCCGTCTGAATACCGTCGGCGTTCAGCGTTTCGATGACTTCGAGTGCACCAAGGACACCGATAACACCATCGTAGCGGCCACCATTGTACTGACTATCGATATGTGACCCAATCAGTACCGGATTGAGCGCATCGTTTGCACCGGCTCGGCGGGCAAAGAGGTTCCCCATCTCATCGACAGTCACATCGAGATTCGCTTCTTCGAACCACTCGACAAGTGTTTCTCGTGCCTCCTGATTCGCACTGGATAACGACGGCCGGTTTACGCCGTCGCGGTTCGTCGCACCGATTTCGTTGAACGTGGTGAAACGTCTGCGGAAGCGCTCGTTAGATACTGTCAGTGACATCTGGTGTAGAATCGTATCCAAGGGTTTTGATTCCGCCACCTCCCATGAAAGGAGGTGTTATTTAGCACGCGCATCCTCTCCGAACAGACATGGAAAATTGCATCGAATTCAGAAACGCGAGAGTGTATGACGGTTCCGGTGGATCGTCGACCAAACGATGCATCCAAATCGCCGATGGGCGAATCAAGCGCGTTGGACGGGAACCAGTGGGGGACGGTCGGACGATTGATCTTTCGGGGGCTGCGGTCGCACCGGGGTTTATCGACATGCATGCTCACTCCGAACTCCGACTGTTCAACCACCCTAACGCAAGTGAGAAGGTGTCCCAGGGGATTACGCTGGAGGTTCTCGGCCAAGATGGTATCAGCGTCGCACCGATTCCGCAAGGAACACGGGACGAGTGGGCCCGCCGACTCCAGTCACTTCTCGGTACGAAGGACGAATGGAATTGGAAATCTGTGGACGGGTTTCTAGATGCTCTCGAAGAACTATCACCGGCAGTCAATTGTGCATATTACGCCCCTCATGGGAACCTCCGGTCGATTGTGACAGGTTTCGAGAATCGGCCGCTCACCGATGACGAACTCGGTCGCATCTGTGACGTGCTCGACACGGCAATCGATGCCGGAGCGTTCGCCATGTCGAAGGGGATGATCTACCCGCCGAGTTCCTACGGACGTGACTCCGAACTCGAATCACTCGGTGAAATTCTCGCTAGTCGCGACTCGTTTATGGTGTCACACGTATGGAACGAGAGCGACCGTGTCGTCGAATCGATCGACCGATTCGTCCGTCTCTGTGAGCGAGCGGGGTGTCAGCCCCACGTCTCGCACCTGAAGATTGCGGGCGAGGAAAACTGGGGACGGTCCGAGGAGATACTCTCCCTCTTCGACGACGCCAACGGACGTGGGGTACACGTCACGTTCGATCAATATCTTTGGACTGCTGGGAGTACGATGCTCACTGCGTTGCTTCCGCCGTGGACACGCACGGGGGAGACCAATGCGGTAACGAGGCGTCTGACCGATCCCGAAACTCGCGAGCGAATCCAAGCGGATATCGAGTCCGACGACGGAGAGTGGGAAAATTTGGCGAAATCAGCTGGGTCCTGGGATAACATTCTCATCACCGCTACCAACAGCGGACAGGCAGAGGGAAAAACGCTCGCGGAGCTATCCGTAGAACAAAACGCGAGTCCGGTCGATGCGATGTGTGATCTTCTCGTCGAGGAAGACCTCGCCGTGACGATGGCCGATTTCGTCATGGACGACCTCGACATCGAACGATTTCTCGCGGACGAACGTGGAACGATTTGTACGGATGGTATCTTTGGAGGCAAACCACACCCACGTGCCGTCGGTACGTACCCACGGCTCCTCGGCCGGTACGTCCGCGAAAGGGACTCACTATCGCTCTCGACGGCTATCTACAAAGCAGCAGGTCACCCTGCAGACGTTCTTGGGCTTCCTGACAGAGGTCGTGTGTGGGAAGGTTACGTGGCTGATCTCGTCGTCTTCGATCCCCTGCAGGTGCAATCGAACGCGACGTATGACGACCCGATGGCCTTCGCAGACGGAATCAAACACGTCCTTGTCAATGGGGAGTTCGTTATCAAAAACGGTGTGCTGACTGGCGTTCGGTCAGGGAGTGTGCTCCGCTCGACTAATGAGTGGAATGGAACAAATCGCCCCGACCTTCGGAGTCGCTAATCGATTGTGGATGGTGCTCTTATCGGCTTTCGGCGTTCGTTCGATAGCGATCGGTCACGTCACCGATGTCCGGTGCAATATACTCGACTTTTCCCCCGGCCTGCATCGCGCTATCGGAGTCTTTGAGCCCATTACCAGTCACGACCACGACCACTGACTCGCCTTCTTCGATGATTCCTTGATCGCGAGCTTTCCGAACACCGGCGACTGGCGCTGCACCGGCGGGTTCTGCATAGATCCCTTCCGTTCGTCCGAGAAGTGCCTCCGCACGGAGAATCTCTTCATCGCTCACGAGGACGGAGGTCCCACCACTGCGTTCGAGTGTCTTGCACGCCTTGAGGGTGTTTCGAGGTCGACCGACAGCGATGCTATCAGCGATTGTGTTCGCAACGTCGTTGACGTCTTCGTGTTCGTGAAACATGTCGTGAATGGCACTGGCTCCCTTTGCCTGCACGCCGAGCATTTTCGGAGTTTTGTCGACGTATCCGAGCTCGTCGAATTCGTGGAAACCCTTCCATCCGCCGTATATCGTACACCCATCGCCCATTGAGAAGACAACCCAGTCAGGGATATCATTGCGACATTGTTCGGCAAGTTCGTGGCCGACAGTGCGCTTTCCCTCGACTTGGAATGGATTTATCGCCGCGTTACGATTATACCACCCGAAGCGTTCAGTCACTTCCATGCTGAGATCGTATGCTTCGTCATAGGTACCTTCCACTCCGAGCACGTCTGCTCCGTAGACGAGCGGCTGTGCAAGTTTTCCACCCGGTGCATCACCTGGGACGAAGATACGGCATTCTAACCCGGCGCGAGCGGCGAAGCCTGCGAGCGATGCAGCCGCATTTCCAGTCGACGCACAGGTAACGATATCGCGGTCGAACTCACGGGCTTTGGTCACTGAAACTGACGTTGCGCGGTCTTTTAACACACCTGTGGGATTACGCCCATCGTCTTTCACGCGTATTTCGACCCCTAATTCGGCACCTAATCGATTTGCCTTGAGGAGGTCGGTTCCACCCTCACCGAGTGTAATTGGATCCGTCTCTTCGGAGACAGGGAGGAATGCTTGGTATTTCCACTGGGTGTTGATTCGCCCGTCAAGCGGCTCGTTGAACCGTTCGTCGATAATATCATAATCGTACTGAACCTCGAGTATCCCTTTGACACCCGCGTGGTTCGAGCATGTATAGACCACTTCCGATGGGTCATACTGTTCGCCGCAAAGTGTACACTCGACTGTCGTAACGTGATCCATATCACTCCCTCGTACAATAGATAGGAGAATCCACCACCCTGTATAGACGGTGTCTGATTGTATCGAATCTGATTCGGTCGTGGTTACCCTAATCGACGTTCTTTTCTCGCTGATTACTACACTTTTGGGCCAAGTAATTTTGCCTCTGCCTTCCGGAGATGTTCTAGAATCGTCGTTTTCGACAAATTAAGTTTGTCTGCAAGTTCACTCGCAGAGATCTCACGAGGCCACGTGTAGTAGCCGCTCTGTTGTGCCAATTCGAAGACTTCTCGCTGACGCTCTGAGAGGTAGTCTGTAGTATTGTACTTCGCCGATTCAGTATTCGGCGATTTCATCCCTTCGATAGTAATTTTGGCGTCCATCTCTTGACGAATCTCTTCTAAACGCCGCTGAATCATCGTTCGCGACTTGGAGATGATGACTGCCCAGTACTCATACCCGTTTTTGATTCTTATTTCTTCTTCTGGAACAAAACCTCGAGAAACGAACGCGTCATGAATGCTGTTTCGAGGGGCATACTCGACTAGAAGTTCTTCAGTTGCATTTCCCGCTGAGTGGGCCGGAACATTCGGATTAAAATAATCATTGATACGCTTTACCACGTCCGTAAGATTTGATTCCTCGATTTCGGCCACCAACTCGTCGATTTGCTCCGTCCTATCTGCATACGCTGTCAGCCGAGCGCTCACGCGCCCGTCATAGTGGTAGACACCGTGTGCGATCAACCCAGCATCAACTGCGTCTGTCGTCTGAAGTGTCCAACAGTTGGGATGCCATATTTTGAGTGTGAGTTGTGTCGTCCGGGCTGATTCGGATGGTGTGTGATTGGTTGTCTCTCCCATGGTATTCTATCGCAATTTAATCCAGTATAACATTTTCGTTCAAACAGTTGATTCATAATATAATCTATATGGTTTATTATATATAATAAAATACTATTATCGACTGTCTCTCGAAATAGCCTCTTGACTCTGTTCTCGTTGAACTATTGCACCTCGTAGGTTAGAACCGCAAAAACATCGCCAAGTTTCTGCATGCTAGCCAGTTTAGGGACGAGATGGTAATCTCACGCGATAATAGTGGCGCACCTGAAGCGAGCGTGACGGGAGCAACGTTGAGAATGATCTCGTCAAGTAGACCGTGATCATAGAATTGCCCGACAAGATCACCCCCACGGACAAGCCAGATGTTCTTGCCGTCCGCCACCGTTACCATCTCTGCATGGACGGGCGTAACATCACCCTGCACGAAGTGTTTGTACACGGGGGTGGTAAATTCGTTCATCACCTTCTACCGGGTGTAACCCGGTTCTTAAGCAAACGGTGAAGAGCAGCCTTCTACCGCAAAAATACTTTAATAACAAGTTTACTTCCAAGTAGTCGAGTTGTCTTTCTCATCTCCGTCCTCCAGAGTTGTTCAACCGCCAACCCTGATGGTGGTTTCTTCGGCTGTGTCCGTGGCGGTTGAGACCCGATCGGGGTGATGAACGAGTTCACCCGCTCCAGGTTTCCGGGGAAGGTTGCTCGTCGCACCGAATCGGGCATGGACCCGCCGAGGGAGTCGAACCCTCGTGATGACCGTCACGGGTTTCGTAGGACGATTAGATCTCGTCCCAGACGTCAAGATTGAAATAGAGTCGCTTGCGCTGGGCATTCCCGTTGTTCTGCTCCGAAGGTGGTTCGTAGGCATTCCACGTCACACCGTGTTTCTCATCGAACTCTTCGAGCAACAAGAGACAGTAGCGCTCGCTAAATCACTTACCAGGCCACTCGGGCTCACGCTTATCGAGGAACGCATCAATGCCCTCGTTCGCGTCGCCTGTGGTACACAGCGAGGCGAACTGCTCGTTCGAGTACTCGAGGGCGGTGTCGTAGTCGAGATCGTTCATCATGTAATAGGCCTGCTTGCCCATTTGAACGGCGACCGGACTCTTCTCTGCGATTGACTCCGCGAGCGCAATTGTCTCCTCC
The DNA here is from genome assembly GCF_026248685.1 of Haladaptatus caseinilyticus. Taxonomy (NCBI): domain Archaea; kingdom Methanobacteriati; phylum Methanobacteriota; class Halobacteria; order Halobacteriales; family Haladaptataceae; genus Haladaptatus; species Haladaptatus caseinilyticus. The sequence continues at coordinate 97,330 of NZ_CP111042.1, forward strand.
CGGAGGTCGTCCTTTGGGACGACGCGATTAACGAGTCCCCAGTCAAGTGCGGTTTCGGCATCAATGAGCTCGCCTGTCAGCAGGAGTTCGAGACACTGTTTCTGCGTAAGTGAGCGCATCAACGGCACAGCAGGCCCCATACAGAATAAGCCCACTTTGGGGGCAGTAGCGCCGAGTTTGGTTCCTTCTGCAAGCACCGCAAGATCGCACGCGGCAACGAGTCCGATTCCGTTAGCGGCGGCGTGACCATGGGCTGCCGCGATGACAGGCGTCCTCATGTGCACGAGCGTCTGAAATGGCTTTTCCATCTGTCCGACCCATCTTTTATACTCTCGTTGGGTGTCAAAATCCCCGTGCTCAGTAAGATCGATTCCCGCTGAAAACGCCTTCCCAGCACCCTCAATGATTACGACCCGAACATCATCATTTTCGTCGAGTTCTCGAAGAGCGCCATCGAGATCGTGGGCTAATCCCGTGCTGAACGTGTTCATCGCCTCCGGGCGGTTAAGCGTGATCGTCGAAATATGTCCGTCGATGTCTACCGTGGCGGCCTCGTAAGCCATACGAGGAACCACACGTCGGAAGAAAATAGTTGTTCAGGGCTCTGTGGGGATGTCGAGATGGGGTCAGAAATCGATCAGTGGTTAGTACTTTCTACTAACACAGACGAGCTTCAATCCTCAGGAATGGATTCCTCGCAGTGGTACGCGATCGACTTCTTCTAAATTCATATATCATGCTCGTACCCGGTGAACAGCTCTCGGATTACACTGTCGTAATCTCCTTCAGCCGCCCAGTGTAATCAGCTAGACTGCTTCTTTCCTTCTCTTCAGGTCACGAAGAGAAGAAGAAGCAATTACACCCTCCAGTAGTCAACCGTTCATTCCGCCCTCAGAGGGGGTGCAAGTTGCACCCCCTCCTCATCTCTTAGGGATCGCCGATTACGGTCGGTGAGCGACTGAACGTGCTCGACCAGATCGCTGACCGAGACGTCGTTGTCATCGAGAACACTGGACGCTCCGGACGTGGTGGGGTTACTCATTGGCAGACACCTCCGCTTTAGCCGCCGTGTCCTCTGTTGACGTGGAGAGCTGGGGTAAATGCGCAATTGTAGTGAGCGAACCGATACAGCGGGCAGTCGTGTCAGTAGCGGTGTGGGTGTACTCAAGAACAGTCATGGGCGAATCGGCGTGGCGACAACAGTGGTAGGTGGCTTGCTGAATGTCGTCCTGTGCTGTCGTCGTCATCGGTGGGGCCGTTAGGACGAGCTGTGGTGCGTGACTCGTGACGGGGTGTGTCTCTTGTACCGTCAAAATCGTCGGTGGCAAGTTGGTCGTAGTAATGCGGACGCGATCTCCTGGTGCAAGCTGCTGGACAAGTCCGTTGGCATCGCGAGGATTCAACGGTTTGGGAACGATCGAATGCTCGTGGGTACTCACGCCTGCTCACCTCCCGTCGGGTTGGTGATGCACTCGACCTGTGCACCAGTCCGAAGCCAGGCATAGCGGCCATTCGGCGACAGATCGTACCGATCGAGTGTGGTCTCGGTGTGCTCAATTTTGTCGTAATAAGCGTACTGGAGTCGGTAGCAATCGTGGGTTGGGGTGGCGACGTACAGGACGTGTTCGCCCGGCTCTGGTCCACGGCAGGTGAGTTCGGGTTCCGAATGCTCACACTGATAGACCACGCCCGTCAGCGTGCGTTGCTCGGTGTGAATCTGGATCGGGTCCGTGCACTCTAAAGCGAGCACCGCATCTCGGTTAGTCATTGGTCTGCCTCTCGTTTCTGACGAAGACGCTGACAGAGCTGGCAGGGTGCGTATTGGTCGTCCTGTGCTTCTGTGCGAGTGCAATAGGCGAGTGGGTTGTCGGTCTGCAGCGTACAGTGTGGCTCGTTGTCGCCGTCGAGTTCGTGATAGGCAAAGGCGTCGCCTACAAATTGATCGACAATAGCGACAGTCTCATCGGCAGGATACGGGTCGGCAGCGATGCGCTGGTCGCGTTCGGCATCGGTGAGATTGCTTGTGAACCGGCTGTCACAGTAATGGGAGTCGGTAATCTGCACCGCGTAGGTTCCACAGTGCGGACAGCGTTCGAATGTGTTCTCGATCTCCTCGGCGGTGATCGAGGTGGACGACTGGGTCATCGTCCATCCCCGCCGATGGCTGTCGCTCTCTGGGAAGGGCGTTCTGTGCGGGGCATCTACGCGTGCACCTCAGTTGGGGTGGTGTGGGTGGTGGCGTCGATGTCGTAGCACCATTCGAGGATGTTTTGGTAGTGTGTGCGGGTTTCGGCGTGGGTTTCACCCGGTGGTGTCGAGGGGAGATTCGGATTGCCCGTCTTGGTGGTGGCGACCGAGCGATAGGTGTCGGTGTCCTCAGGTATCTGGAAGCCTTGCTCGCCGTACTCGATGGGTAAGCGCCGTTCGAAAAATTGCTGGCAGTCCGGCGTGGCGTAGATGCAGTAAAGGGAGGGTGCTTTGTTGGTGGTCTTGGTTTGGGTTTGAAAGCCCACGCGGAGTTCGACGAGGTATGCGCGAGTGATTGGTTCGTCGTTGTCGGGCGTGGGTTGGTCTGGGTCTTGAGTGGCGGTGTCGGGTGTGGGTTCGAGGCGTTTGACCGGGTGGAAGACTTTCTCGCCGAATTGGGCCTCGAGGGAGAGCAGCCCGCCGTTGGGTTTCTCGTCGAAGGACGCCATTAGTCCTGTCCTCCGAAAACACGTGGTTGGTAGTCGATGCGTTTTTCTACGGAAAGGGTATTGCTAGTCATGCTTCGGTGGACTCCGAAGCGCGGTCGGTGTTCTAAGCACCGGCCTTTCTGCGAAGGCATCCCGCGCTCCTCATCTAATGAACTATTCGCGAGATACTTAATAATTTGCTAAACAAAATGCCAGATGTATTGTAGGGCAATACTTTTAGAAAAAGCCTGTGTATTATGCTTGGTGAGTACTGATGCAAGAGCAACGAATGGTCAACAAGCATTATGATCCGAATGAGCGTGAAGAGCAAATCCTCGAACTCTTGAAGGAAGGCCGCGAATCTGACAAGCCGTGGGGACGTGCAAATCCCATGTATTTCCGAGATAGTACAACCTTAGACAAAGGTCAAGTCGAGTATGCACTTCGAAATTTAACTACGGCTGGTTGGATAAAGCAACTGAATCGTGGTGGCCTCTATGAATTTGTGGAGGATCCACGAGAAAACAGAACTAAAGACTAATCTAGAAGAATCTTATACGTGCCGGTAGAGTGTCCATAGTAAGAATGCGAGCCCGGGTTCAAATCCTCCACCGGCTTCCCTTTGGGAACTGGCAATAAGGAGTCAAATACTTCTCTTTCTAATAAACTTTCCAAGAATAACTTCATTTGTATACGTTTCAAGGTGCATAACTACGATTGCGGAACTAATGATGAGAATTTAGTATGGAATATCGAGCAGCCTAACTTGCATGCTTATAAATAATCGTATCGCGGCGTTTTGTTTTCAATAGAAAAACACTACCACTGTGTGTTGAAGAGGATGCGTATCTGCCACTGACGGTTGATGGTGAGCAATTTACCACCTATGGGATCATTGATCTCGTCCATCTTCAACCCGAAACCGTGGATATCATCGACTTCAAAACAGATCGGAGTCGAATTGCCGAGTCAGAATATCGGAAGCAGTTGAGCATCTACTATCACGTACTCACAGAGTGGTTCCCAGAAAGAACCGTGACAGCGAGCATTTTCTACACAGCTACTGACCAGCAGGTTGAGATTGATCCACTCTCGAAGAATGAGCTCAGTGATCTTGTAAAACTTGTAGAGAGGTCTACTACCGAATCAGCGCCTATACTTGACTAACTGTCCGTACCGTGGGCTATTCGGTCTCTTCAACGTTCCCGCAGTTCCGGCAGCGCTTCATCCCGCCGTAGACGTCACCGTAGTTATGTTTAATGCCCGAGATGCACAGCACGTCCTGGAAGAGTCCCATACTGGGCAGATATCGCGGCAACCGGAAAACGGTTTCCTGTTCCACATGTGTACTCGCTCCCCACCGAGCAATCACAGTCGGAGACTATGACTCATTGTTCACCGAGGGAATATCATCTGGTTCGAGATCCTATCCAGTTACAAATACTTATCATCACACACGGTTGACAAACTCGAGGTAGCTCAACAATCAAACATCGTGATTGTGTCTGCACTTCCAGCAGTATCTGGGAGTGGCACACAAACTGATCCGTATGTCTCACCCTCCCAAACTGGCGGCATGCAGGAGGCATTCGAATGACTAGATGCGATCGGAGGCGGTGTTATCTACTACCCGAGTGGCTACTATGGAACCGGTACCACTGCGTGGGAGATCGACCTCGCTGAATACGACAATCTGCGAAACAACTGGGCAATCTACGGTGATGGACTCGAATCATCACGAATACGATGTGGGTCTGATGATGGGCCGGGAATCCAAATCCACGATTCATCTGTGACAGCGATGTTCTATACCGAACTCGTCGGAGTGCGATTCGAAGGCGATTGTGCCGACTTCACCTTCGTGTGGGGCTCGAATGATCTGGATGATGCGTACAACAGCTGTTGGTCACGGTTCTCGACGTCAAACAGTAACCCGGATGGGATCGGTGCCTGCCAATTGAATTTTATCTTGAACTCATACCACTATGGTGTCCACAATGCCGCAGGAGGTATCGGAATAGAGATGCGGCGCGTTCAATTCTCCGGCATCGAAGGGAGCTTCAGTTCCGGCGAAAACCCTGATGATACCGCTCTCCGAATTCTAGAGTATTCGTTTGCAAACCATTTCCGCTACCTGAATATCGAAGCGACCTACCATGGAATCCACATCGCCGACTCACGGGCGATCTACAACATCTTCCAAAACGCCTATTTCGCAAACATGCGCGGGACAGCCGTTATCGAAAACATCGACGAGAATGGTCTTCGATTTCCTGCATCAGCCGAACAGGGGACGTACTTCCACAATCCGTTCGTCGCGGGAGCAGTCGAGAACATCGTCGAGCATATCGGAGGAACGCTCTACGTAGATGGATCAACGAGAAAGTGGCCGTCTGCAACCCAACAAACCTTCGAAGGTGATCGATACGGCGGGAACTATCGCGATGCCTCGTCTTTCGACTTCGAACCACGATCTGTTCCACCCGAACACCAGCTCGGTCGTATTGCACTCGCTGATGGTCAGTCGTGGGACCCCGACGCCGATGGTTACCCGGAGCTCGTCATTTCGAACGGAACCGAATGGGTCGAACTGACTGACCTTTCATCAACAGCATCGTAGATACGACGCTCTATCTTATGCCTGTAAATCTACAGACTGTGTCGACTCTACAACTATCTCTTGATCAGAACCAGTATGGAAGGCAGCCTCACCGAGTCCTGCAGATTTGAGTGTAGTGCCATCGTCCGCAAAGAGATGGAGATCTGATTCTTCGAAGAAGTAGGCTATTTGCTCTCCTTCTGTGAGATTCAGATCTTCATTCACGCGGGCAGTCCACGAATTATGACCGACAAGAAGATAGAGGAAATCGTCACTCCCCATCGGCTCAACCACGTCAAGCATCGCAGTTTGCATATGATTGTTCGTTTCTTCATCGTCCGTCACCGAGATGTCTTCTGGTCGCACACCAACAGTCAACCTCTCACCAATCGTCAAATCACATTCCTGGACGATCGATTCGTCGATCGGGTACGCAAATGTGGGTGCATCATCGTCGTCCGTCAGGACATACTGGCCGTCCGTACCGCTGAGTTGAACAGCGAGGAAGTTCATCGATGGTTCGCCGAGGAATCCGGCGACGAACTGATTTACGGGATGATGGTAGACATAATCCGGCGTTCCGATCTGCTGAAGCTCTCCGTTATTCAACACCGCAATACGATCGGACATCGTCATCGCCTCGGTCTGGTCGTGCGTGACATAGATCGTCGTCACACCGAGTTTCCGATGGAGACGTTGAATCTCGGTTCGCATTTGGGCACGAAGTTTTGCGTCAAGATTCGATAGTGGTTCGTCCATCAAGAACACTTCCGGATCACGAACAATTGCACGCCCAAGGGCAATTCGTTGTTTCTGCCCACCGGATACTTGGGCTGGTTTTTTATCGAGAATACCTTCGATGTCCATGATCGTTGCTGCCTCGTGGACGCGAGAGGTGCGTTCTTCTTCCGAGAGGTCAGTCGTCATCTTCAGCCCGAAGCTCATGTTTTCCGCAGCCGTCATGTGGGGATAGAGCGCGAAGTCTTGGAACACCATCGCCATATCCCGTTGTTGTGGCGAGTTGTCCGTAATGTCAGTTTTGTCGAGTCTGATCGAGCCAGACGTTGGTGTTTCAAGGCCCGCAATGCAGCGAAGCGTCGTTGACTTTCCACAGCCACTCGGGCCAAGCAAGACCAGGAACTCTCCCTCTTCGACGGTGATATCCAAGTTATCAACCGCGATGACTTCGTTGACGCTATCCGCTGTTGTGAACGACTTGACTAACCGGTCGATCCGAAGCGTACCCATGATTAATTCTGTAGTCTGTGAACGAGTACCAAAACGATTGGCCTCAAGATGGGGTGGTAACCAACATTTTTGGAAATAACCAAACAACAGTAGCGATTGACTAATTTGGCTTACCGAGTGCTCGCTGGGCCATATTCTCGATCGAAATAATCGATTTCATTGAACATCTTCGTCGCAGTGTCCCACTGGTCTGGGGTCAATCGACCGATATTCGCCCCATCGGAGAAAAGCGAAACTCCGCAAGCGCCGCCATGTAGCGCGAGTTGAATCGCACTGACGAGTTCGTCGTCATCCAACCGATTGAAGGGCCGTTCGCCTCGTCCGGTGCGAATCGATGGTGTAATCGGCGTATTCGTCTGTTGGCGAAGCGAGCGGACGACTTCACGGATCCATACCGGATGCATATCGAGGTCAATATGTGCTGTCCGCGGAGTAAGCATATCAGCGTATTCCGCAATATCACGTTGGTCAATGCCGAGAATTCTCCGACTGTCATCGATAGCAGTGTCAAGGTTGGAAAATGCCTCCAATTCGATATTGATGAGAAAACCCGGTCGGTCGTGGAACGGGTCACTTAGCCTTCTGAGGAGTGAATCGATCTGTTTGCACCGTCGATCAATCCACGCTGGGGATTGATCCGACACGCCCTGTATCTCATCTCTGTCTTGGCATTTCTCACAGTAGCAGGACAGATAGCTGGACTCTCCATTGACGATTGGCTGGAATTCGAAATGAGTGAACTGGATTCCATCGACATCGTAGTCAGCGATTTCGTTGGTAATTGCTTGCAGGTGCTCCGAGACGATGTCGTGATTCGGGCACGCCCAGTGCATGTGCTCAGCCGAAACATTCGGGTATCTGATCTCCGTTCCTTCCTTTGCTACCTGAACCGTTTCAGGGTATTGCTCGAGAAGGTACTTATCGCAAAGGACGAAGATCGTCGGAACGATGTTGATGTCGTGTACCGCTGCTGCGTCGGCGAGCTCCTCGAGTAAATCACGACCAGGAACCTGGTTTGGTGCGACCTCAGAATCATAGAATACCCGACCGTCGCTTTCCTTCGTAACAACGAAAATCGTATTTACACCGTTATCGGCGAGCCGTTTCAGTTCGACGTCGGGTTGCATCGTCGCCCACGGATAGAGGGTTACTGCACGTAGTAACTGAGCGTTCCACCATGGATCGACTGTGTTCCCTTTAGACATCGCAATATTCCATTCAAATACATACTGAAGTTTAACTCTGTGGCTCGTATCGACCGAAATCTTCCATCTTTAGAACCACACGAATATATTTGGCTATTATCGAACATCACCCCTAATTTCAATATATCCCGACTGAGACTCACTCACATGGCACGAGTTGGCCATCACTCACTATGAACAATTCACGTTTCACTCGGCAAGTCCCTAATGCACGGTCTCACCCTCGCCCCCAACGGACACTTGAGCCAGAGGAGTCCGAAATTCTCTCCGTTGCGACAGCGATGGGTTCCGAGACACGATGGAAGATAATCAGAGCACTATCGACAGAGACACGAACGATTCACGAACTTACCGAACTCGTCGACTTATCGAAGGGGACTGTTTCGGTTCACGTAAAGCAACTCGAAGAGGCCGGACTCGCCGCATCACGGTTCAATGTGAGCGACAACGGTGGCGTCGAGAAAGAAATTTCACTCGCGGTTGACGAAATCACCGTCGATTTGCGCGATATCTAAGCCACCGTTTTACTCAGGTTTCAAATCCACTAAGTCGCTTATACGTGAGGAACACATCGAGAGGACGGAGAGCGTGAGCAGGAGGTTCGTCGCAGGTCTCGTTACATTGGCTCCACTCCCGCTGAAAGATACCGCGTTGCAAGGATCAGAATGGTCGCGATCATGCCTGGCCCAAGGAGCACAAAGCCAACTACGGTAAATCCAAACAAGACACCAACAGAGAGGCAGAAAGCTACCAGTCCGATAGTTGGTATTAATCGCATCATTACGAGTTCTGTCGACTGTCGGGCTGTCTTGCGAGCAGAACGGTTACCATCAACCAGAAGTGGATAATAATACAGCAACAACACTGAGAGAACGGTCAGTATGTCGATTGAGAGAAAGGCGAGCAGACCGTATGCAAGCTCACCGGTTCGTAGAAACTGAAGCCACGAAAGGCCGGCGATGTCGATGACAATCAACGTCGGAACGAGTGGAAGTTGACTCCGCCAGAAATACTGTCGGAATACAGACAACGCAGTGTGTAGTCTGAACCGATCTCCACGTAGTATGTTTCCAGCGGCGGCGACAGCAGTGGCGGTCGCTGGACCGAGGAGAACGATAGTTGGTGCCAGAATACACCAGCAAACGCTTACGATGACAATGACCGGTAGCGATCGATACGCCGCAGCGACGGCTTCTTTCGAGAGGCCGATGAAGTTGACCTGATTTCGATGAGTGTCGACAACCATTGCTTTGGAACCTGTGTTGGATGATCGAACAACTATACTTTAAGTCCGGACATGGTGACTCCCTTGATGAAATACCGCCGCAACAGTAGAAACAGCAGTATCGTTGGGAGCGCGAGGAGTGTTGCACCGGCCATCAACGGCCCCATGCTGTTACCATAGAGGCCTGTCTTGGCGAACAGGGTGATACTCACCGGCAGCGTGTACATGCTTTCATTTTTGATCACGATGAGATCCCAGAGCATCTGGTTCCAGCGGTTCATGAAGGTAAAAATCGCGACCGTCGCGATAGCGGGCATCGAATTGGGCAAAACGATACGAAAGACGATATCGAGTTCGTTACACCCGTCCATCCGTGCGGCATCGATGAGGCTGTCAGGGAATTGTTTGAAGAATTGGGTCAGAAGGAAAATGCCGAACGAACTGATCGCGAAGGGGGCGATCATCGCCTGATACGTGTTAACCCATCCAAGTTCGACGATAATGACGAATTGAGGAATCAACAGCAGGATTCCGGGAATCATCATTGTCGCGAGGATGAAGTTGTAAGTTACACCACGTCCATACCAGTCTAGTTTCGCGAGGGAGTAGGCGACAATGCACGACGTGATGACCACCGAGACGACCACAGCGCCGGTGACGATAATGCTATTGATCAACTGACGTACAATCGGGACATTTTCGAGAAGGAATCGGTAGTTTTCCAACGTGAATGTCGATGGGATCACCTGCAACGAGTAGATCTCACTTGCTGGTTTGAATGACATTGAAACCATCAGTGCGAACGGAAACACTGGGAGAATCACACCGATCGTCAATGCTACGTATACGAGCACCTTCTTCCCCGAAAGCTCGGACAGTCGTTCTTGACCGTCGCCGAACACACCCGAATCGTCGGTTTCGATGCTCATTACATCGACACCTCCTGATCGACATAGTTACGTTCGACGTAGCTGATGACGAAGATCATCGCCGCAAGTACGACACCGATCGTACTCGCATAGCCCATTTCGAGATACGAGAAGGCATTTCGGTAGATGACGAGAACGAACGTTTTCGTTGCGCCGTTCGGCCCACCACCTGTCATGATGAACGGCTCGGTGAAAATCTGGAATGCGGTAATCGTCGAGAGGATCACAACGACTAGAATACTCGGATTCAACAGCGGGAGGGTAATGTGGCGGAACTGTTGCCACTCGCTGGCCCCATCGAGCGATGCCGATTCATAGATCGTTTCCGGGAGTGATTGCAGATTCGCAAGAAAGATGATCGCGTAGTAGCCGATGAACTTCCAGGATACCATCATCGCGATAGCTGGCATTGCCCACGTGGTACTACCCAGAAAGTTGATCTCCGTTCCCGCAACAGCGAGCATCTGATTGATGTATCCGTCGGGCGCGTAAATCCACTTGAAGACGACGGCTACGACGACGCCACTTGTGACATATGGGACAAAATATCCCGCCATATAAAGTGCCCGTCCACGGACGATCCGATCCAGCAACACCGCTACGCCGAGAGCAAGCACTATCTGTGTCGGGACGTTTACGACGAAGAAGTACAACGTGTTTCTGAGAAGCTGCCAGAAGAGGTCACTCGTCAGTAACTGTACGTACTGGTTGATCCCGACGAACACCGTCTCGGGGCTGATAATGGACCATTCGTGAAAACTCAAGTAGAGTGCGAACAGGAATGGGAAGATCAGAAATACCGACGCCCAAAGAAACCATGGTACGATAAGAGCCCATCCCATTAGGTTGTCGTCGTGATTCCCGAGGCGTTTGGTTGCAGTTCCGAGAAGGGGCAAATGTGCTATTCGTTGGCGAAGTCCACTTTTCGTGGCCGATGTGTCCGCTTTTCGTGCTCCTGATTCGGTTGTCGCGTCTGGCATAGATGTTGAATCCGTTTCTATCCGTTGAGTGCTTGATTGATACCGTTCTCAGCGTCGTCGAGGCCTTTCTGAGGCGGTTTCTTTCCTAATGCAACTGGCACGAAACACTGTTCGCCAAACACGTTCATGACCTTCGTATAATCCGGCGTGTATGCCGGTGGGTGTGAGGTTTCGAGTGCTTGTGCGTACGGTTTGACATCGGGGTTTTTGTCGAAGAAGCCGCTTGCGGAACTGACGAGGTCCTTTCGAAGCGGCAGTTGGAGCGTCTTTTTCAGGAATTTTGTATCCCACTTCGACTGCTGCTCGAAACTGACGAACTCCCAAGCTTGGTTTGGCTGTTTGGCCGAGGCAAAAATCGAGGTGTTCTTCGGATCTGCGTACGTATGACTGTTCTGTGATACTCCATCTGGAACTGGGGGATTCATGTGGGACATTGAGACGTCCTTGTTGACGCCTTCGAAGTACGGGATAACCCACGGTCCACCAGTATTAATGACCGCTTCGTTGTGTGGGAATTTTGGCTTCTCGCTCCCTTGTGTCGGGGCGAGATCAGCGCTGTAGAGATCTTGAAAGAACTGGAGTATCGTCTTTGCCGTCTTGTTATTGAATGCCGGTTTGACACTGTCTCCTTTCTGGCTGAACATCGATTTCTTCCCCTCTGAGGCGGCTAGGTACAACGGGAGAAAGTCGAACCATCGCTCGTACCACGTTGGTTTCGGTGCTCGATCCCACAGTACCTTCGCACCACCACCGTCGACGATTTTCTTCCCAGCCTCGAGCAGTCCAGACAGCGTCGTCGGATACTCGTCCGAGTTTTTGTATCCTGCTTTCTTGAGAACGGTATCGTTGTATTGGAACAATACCGGGTTGGCCTTCCACGGCGCTTGATAGAGTCCACCATCAGGCGCTTCATATCGCTTCAAAATGGTTTTGCCACACCGATCAGTAAGGAAATTCTTCGCACCCTCAATTTCGTAGAGGTTCTTTGCGGCGCCGTTTTCCTGAAGTTGGGCAGCGAACCCAGGGAACACGTTTGCGAAGACGTCCGGTTCAGAATTCGAGGCAAGTGCCGAAAGGACCACTTGTTCGGAACTATCCCCTTCAGGAACTGGACGCACTTTTAACTTCGAATTGTGGGATTTGAGGAACTCCTTCTTTGCATTGTTATGAAAATTCAGTTCCTGCTTGTTTGGAGATGACCAAAACTCAGTCTTATCACTGTTTCCACTCGAACCTCCGTTAGAACTACCGAAACCCCCTGTGCAACCAGCGAGGGATAGCATCGCTGCCGTGCTCGTACCGGCTGTGGCTTTCACGAACTGTCGACGCTGCAGTGTGTTGTTCCTCGTCATATGATTGCTTCACAACTGTGCAATCAATTGTGATGTATAAACTTCGCTCTCGGATTTGATTTGCGTCAAACGGATTTGGGGAATATCGATAGTCCGTGGCTATCAGCTAATGAATTTATATTGAAAGGGAACTCTCCGGACGATAGTAGACGACGAGCTTCCGATCAGTACCACGTGATCTTTTGAAAATTAGGGACCGTGAACCGTCACATGGCCAAGCGGTGATCTATGTCGCTACAGACAATCACGAAGGTATTCTATTGCTTGTGGAACTGCCTCGAAGTCGTCATCTTCGCCCTCGTATTCGAGCGTCACGAAGCCACTATAGCCCTGTTCAGACAGTGCTGTCAGTGATTCTTCGTAGTAAGGATAGTTCGGTTCGGACCCGTCCTCTGCGAGATTGTCGTAGGCCGCATGAACGTGATCTGCGAGGTGTATCGTGCGGTCAATCGATGGCTTCCCATCGATGTAGTTTGCCAAATCCAGAACGAGACCGAGCTCACCTTTTACCTGGCTCCGAACACGAAAGATATCATCTGCGGTCCGAATGAGCCCATCGTGGTTATGATTTTCGATGGCGAGGGTTGTCCCGACCGTTTCGCCGTAGTCGACACACTCCTGCAGACACGTCGCAACATCCGTCCATACTTGTGGATCATCGTGTTCACGGTCATGGAGACCTGGGAATCCGGTAAACGCTCGAAGCACTGGTGCGCCAAGCTGATCGCCATGATCCAACCACGTTTTGACCAATTCGACGTCTTCACGCCGATCTTCGGGCGTTCCTTTGGCAAAATCGTTGTAGAAGACCGACAAGCATGCAATCTCTAGATCGTACTCCGAAAGGAGATCTGTGACGTATGCGATCGTCTCTTTATCATCGCCCGGAAGATGTCCATCGAGCAATTCGACTCCTGAAATTTCGAGTTCCGTACTACAAATCTCGAAGAACTCCTCGAGGGACATCTTGTCTTCGAGTTCGTCGTGGTATGAATACGAACTGCAGGCGAGCTTCATTCGTCTGCCTCCGTTTCGAGTGGGAAGTGTACACGTTTTCCGGATTCCGACGATTGATCGATACCCATGACCACTTCGAGTGCGCGCTTTCCATCTCGTCCCGTTACAGTTGGTTCGCTGTTAGCCCTGGCCGATTGGATAAAGTGTTCTATCGGACCGCAGTACTTGGATTGTTCTGGAATCGGGATATCGACGGCTCCACACTCGTTACCCAATTCAACTCGGAGAGACGGCGCCACTTTGTCAACGTAGATAACACCTTCCTCACCGACGATCTGCATCTCGATAGATTCGGGGTCCGTTCGCCATGCTGTCTCGAAGGTTCCCAGTGTACCGTCTTCGAACTGGAGAGCAGCTACGGCCGTATCTTCGACCTCCGCATCCATCGATAAGGTGTCACTGTATCCCGATAGCGACGAAACTGGTCCAAACAGGTGATTGATGAGGTCAGCATTGTGGACGCCAATATCGATGAGCGCCCCACCACCAGATGTGTCCGCATCCGTGAACCAGGTCGACCGTGGTGACCATCCTTCCGGGCCAGGATGGCTAAATCGACTTCGCACTGATAGCACGTCGCCGATAACTCCCTTTTCGAGTACCTCTTTGGTCTTCTCATAGACCGGGTTGAAACGTTCGGTCTGATCGATCATCAGGCGTGCTGTGCTTGTGTCCGCCGCGTTGATCATCGCATCGGCCTCTGCTAAAGATGTGCTAATGGGCTTCTCACAGAGAACGTGGATATCGTGCTCGAGTGCAGTGCAGACGACTTCTTTGTGGAGATGATTCGGAAGACAGACGCTGACAGCATCGACACTCCCTGATTCGAGCATTTCAACATAATCTGTGTAGTATGAATCGATCTCGAATTCATCAGCTACTGTTTCGGCTTTCTTCTCCTCGACGTCGCACACGGCTACAAGGTCGACGTTTTCGTTCTTTCGATACGCGGGTATGTGAAGCCGCTGAGCGATTGCTCCGGTTCCGATAACTGCTGTTCGCAGATTCTCGGTCTCAAGACCTTCCGTTTCAGAGGCAATCATGATCTCTTGTCCCATATTCACGCGGTTATCGTTCGACACCTCCAATTAATGTCTTCCTCAAATTTGATCAGATCAGTCGATATTTGGAAACGATCGAATATCTATCGATCATCAAGTTTCCATCATTGTGAGTGGGTCTTCATAGGCGCATCATCAGGTGTCCCACTCTTGTTCAACAACTGCTCTGGGTACGCCTCATACGCCAATCCAATCAACAACGGCTCAACTTCAGCAAGCGTCGCTGGTACCCCATACGGACCATCCTCATCCTCATTCCATGCATGCACCCAAAGATACGTTTGCTCTTTCAACGTCCGAGTCCCAGACTCGAACAACGTTTCCGCCCAGTGGGCTTTCCGGTCGTCTTCACCACGCAGTGCCATCGAGATTTCACCGATGTGCCAATAATTGCCGTCACCCCACCGCGCAAAACTCCGTGTCGCGTTCCGACTCTTCGCGATCTCGACGAAATTCGAACTCAACTGCCGCTTCTTTCCGTACGCCTCTGCTTTGCCAATGTACCGCGGAATCACATTACCTGGATCAACACTCTCGACTGGCACATCGAGTTGGTACATCATGTAGAGCAGGCCCTCACAGCCGCCCTCACGAACGCCAGTCGAATCAACACACTGTAACCCCGCTCGACGAATCTGCTCGTCAATCGCCGCAGAGCGCTTCAAAACGCCCCCCTCCGTCAGCTGCACTTCCAACTCATCTTCAGCGAAGAGCGGAATCGGATCCGGACTCCCAT
Organism: Haladaptatus caseinilyticus; assembly: GCF_026248685.1. Taxonomy (NCBI): domain Archaea; kingdom Methanobacteriati; phylum Methanobacteriota; class Halobacteria; order Halobacteriales; family Haladaptataceae; genus Haladaptatus; species Haladaptatus caseinilyticus. The sequence continues at coordinate 112,357 of NZ_CP111042.1, forward strand.
CTTCCTGTATGTCTGCGATAATCGTTTCCTCGACCCACTGGTACCACCGATCGGCTTTCGACTCCACTGGTAAAGGTGAACACTGTTCTTCGTTTCCATGTGAGTTGATTACTGGTTCTGAATCGACTGTAACCCAGTTTGGTCCGACTTTCCCGATCTCGTAGAGGATACGATTCGGGACGAACTCCCGATTTGCACTAATTCGTTCGTACTGTGATTGTGCGTGAACGAGTCCGACAAGTTTCGCTTCCAACTCCTGTCGATACGTTGGATATCCATACGGACCTGCTTCGAGCTCGTCAACATCGACAATCCAGACGTAGAGTGGTTGCTCTGTGCGTTCTTGAATCAGCGCGATGTGGTCGTATTTCGAAAAACTCCCCCAATCGCCATCGCCTTTCCATGCCGACGTCGGCAGTGCAGCTCGAATTTTTCGCGAGTGATTCCCGATTCGAGTACTGATGTTGTTGGACTCACCGATGTAGACAGGGGTAATTTCTGTCGCATCCTTCGCTGGTTTATCGAGGAGATAGAGCAAATAGAGATAGTCACCATCGTTTTTCCCCCATTTGTACTTCCCTAGTGCTTCGCTGGTTTCGAGGTTGCTATCAACCGTATCGAAGAACGGAACTGGATCCGGTGTATCGCTCGATTGAATATCTTGGAGTACCGTCTCCGTGATCCAGTGTCGCCATCTGACGCTCTTCTCACTCATATATATTGATGCAGATAATAAACTAACAGGATTTAAAGACACTCATCTAAACATGTCCGGTTCAGTGAGCAGGTATCTTTCAATTTTATGATAATACACTCACAGAAGTCTCATTAACGGGTATTTCATCAATTCACCATCCTACAGGCCATCCCTTTTGTAGGAGCGATCATCGGTAATATACGTAGTCAACAGATGACTCGAAATTCCTGTTCTCCATTGTCACTGGGAAAGCTCTTTGACCCGATGCCAACAAAGACAGCTTGTGTCCCCCGATAATTCCGCCACGAGAATCGAGGATCTCTCATTTCTCAATCCGGAGGACATCAAGCTCCAAAACACGCATTTCTTAGAACAGGATGGGATGGAGTATCGCGTTGGACAAGGACTTCTTGATCATCGACTCCGGCATGACATCTGGGTCGTGCGAAACGGGGACATCAAAAAAACTCCTACAACGATTTCCATACAATGAACCATTACACGATCAATGTGCGTTGTGGATGCAAGGGTTCGTCGGTAAGCACTTTTTCCCGGATGCAAACCATCGAACAGCGGTCGTTATCCTCCGTGAGATTATGGCCGAGAACGATCTTCCTCCGGGTGACTGGGATCTAGAACGAACTCGGCAAGTGAGAGACGAATCGCACACTGTTCGTGGTGAACTACCAACTATTACCCTTGCAGACATCTATCAGAGGGATCCGCTCTATACGTTTGGCGGCGCTATTTTGACGATGTATTAGAATACGCGAAGAAGTAGTTATTCGTCGTCGTCGTCAGCGTCAGCGAGCGCTGCATACAGTGCAGGGTTTTCTCGGACGTCCTTGTTCATCCGACGCTGGGCATCCCCATTCACGGGCATGTGCCGTACTACGAGATAGTGCCATATTGGACTTTGTGGTCTGGGACCTGATGGATTGATCAGCAGCGACTCCACTACATCCGAGCTGATGACTATTCTCATGAGGAGTACACTAACTTACTCTCTATCCTTCTGGAATCCACCAGATAACCACTCGTGGACTCAATTTCCGTGCTCCAACTTGCCTCAACCACCCTGAGTCTATTCTCAACTCTAGTATCCGAAACTGCATTCATTCAATACTGTTCTGAGATTTCCAGAAGGTCTGACATAGATTTATCTGTCCACCAACTAATTCCATGATTGCATGAAGCAGACACGACGGAGCGTTCTTGGCGCAATCGGAGCCGTAGCAACAATCGGTATCGGCGCAACCCAGGTCATTGGTGCAGACATGCCATCGATCAAGATCGATATCAACGCCGAAGCGGAATACGTTACGCTCAAAAACACGGGGGATTCCGAAGCAGACCTATCGAACTATCGTATCGACCTCGAATACAGTGATCAAACTACGCAAGACCAACCCCTCGATGACAATACGGTCATCCCTGCTGGTGACTCGATCCGCATCGGCACTGGTTCCAAAACGGAAGGCAATGTTGATCAGAGCCTCGGCTATGACAAAGCAATGCTCAACAACGAGGATCCGGACGTTGTTGCCTTGCTGAATACGGACGGTGATGTCGTCGCAAAGAGCAATGACTCATCGTCCGACGAGACCACCACCGAAGAGGAAGATACCACCGACGACTCGACGGAGGAAACCACGACCGAGGAAGAGACGACTACTGAAGACGACTCGGACGATTCCACGTCGGAGGAAACGACCGACGACACCGACGACAGCGAGTCGAGCGACGACTCCTCAGAAGATTCACAGTCGAACTACGACTCTCAATCTGACGAAAGTAAAGACTCTAGCAGCGATTTTTCTGAATCAGAAGACAAGTCCTCTTCAGAGGAATCTGACGACGACTGCTAAGTCACCTGATTAGTCAGCGCATTTCCCGCCCAAGTAAAATTCACGGGAAAAGTGACCTCCGATAATTTTCTTCAGTCGTCGTTTTCACGGGGATCCAAGACAAACTCATACAGACCGCGAGTGTACCGACGGATCCAGCCTGCATTAGTCAACTCCCGCAGATAGAACTCAATATTCCCCTTGGTAATGCCCGTGTCCTCGTGAATAGACCGTGGAGTATGGCGTCCCCATGGCTGATCGGTACCGCGGCCCTCTTTGAAGGCTTCCAGCACCTTTTCGCTATCACCAGTTGGTTCAAAGTTCTCATTCACTGTTCCTCTGGACATGATTTCACCCAATCTCATAGTAGGTTTCGCTACGATATCTACTTTTCTTCTTGTTCAGTAAATTCACCATGAACTACAAATCTTTATTATGGTAGTAATCGTACATGTTCCTGAGGGAAACGAGGACGTAGTCTTCTGCTGCTCTCACACATAGCAAATAAATCGGGAAGCGGACAGCAACTACACGCTGGTGAACTGAGAGAACCCCAACAGCACCTATTGAGAGAAAACCACTGGTGGAAATCGTGTACTGCCTATTCAGTACTTCATTTGTGTACCCTCGTCACTGATTTACGGCGGGGTGGGACCAACAATGGCGACCGAAAAACAACAATCCATAAACGGAAATGAGATAAGAGAACTGGATTCGAAAAAAGAACAGTCGTATGGCTGGATGCTAATCAGTGCAAAATGGGCTGTGATCTGTTTTGCAGCCTTAATTCACGGTGCGTTAGGAATGGCTATGCTCTCTACATTCGCGCCGACGCTCGGATTTGTCCTTACAAGTGGAGCTACGATTCTATACTTGTGGCAGCTAAAAGAACCACCGCTGAAAACGCTCGGAAATGCATTCTACATCGGAGCATTTCTATTCGTTGCTGCCGCGATTGGACTCTCACTCAGTGCGTTTACTGCTGGTCCGGCAGGTGCACTCGCTGGGATGTTTGGATTGGTTCTGTTTGGGTTCGCGGGTCTTGTCCTTGCAGTAGGGGCATTCGGCGCCGGAAAACTAACCCTCAGGCTGGCGGCTCGACGTGAGAACAGAAAACAATCGTCTGGATGAGGACCCAGCTTTCAGACTTTGATGTATGATTTGAATACCCCTGCCGCGGCTTCAGGGCGGGGAAACAAGGACAAGGATAACAATGACCAAAATGAACCGCCGTGCATTCATGCAGACTGTCGGAATCAGTGCCGCTGCATTCGGTGTTGCTGGCAGTGCTAGTGCCTGCAAGCACAAGCATGGCAAGAGGAAAGAGAGGAGAGCAAATAAACACAACTTGGCACCCCACACGAAAATCATCGGCGACTCGTGGCGTGCAACCGAATCGTTCGGGATGAAAGAGTATGCTATCACTGGCGAGGTCAAATGGACAGGGAGATTTCCTGCCGAGATGTTCATTACCGCAACGTTCTACGACAAGCGGGGAACTGTATTATCATCGGACGGAATCGCCTCATTATCGCTTGCACCGGGTGAAATTGGAGGATTCCAAATCGACTATCTTAACGAAAACGCTGAGGAAGTAGGCGACTACAAATTAGCGACGGAAGTGTTCCGACAATAGGGTTGTGTATATTAATATTGATTATTAAGTAGAATAAAAATCGCATTTGAAATAGAATGAGATAGTTACGACCAACGCCCGTAGGCGTCTTCATCGAACGTGTAGTTCTGCTCGGACCAGACTATATCGATCTCATCGATCGTCAAATCCTCATTAGCTCACCGACTGTTACTTGCATTCCGTTGGATGCAGTATACGCGTCACCAAATGAAAGCGACGACGGATCTTTCGTTTCTGATTCAGTAGTCTGCTCAAGGAAAACGCGTCGTTGACGAAGAGAATATAGTAGATAGTCCAGGCCATGGGCAGTACGTTTCACGCGCACTTCCTGATTGGGATTCCACGTATTGTTAGAGGATATACTTGAATACTGTATTTGTATACTGGATGCATATGCAAAAATCGGCGGCAGTAGACGATGATACTCAAACGGAATGAATTATATTCGATTTAGCGACGGATCTGAACGGCAGCAAGTGAGTATACCCCCCAAACAAGCAAATCGAAAATTCGTATCGATATTCGATCAAATGTTCATGACTTTGACTCTCCCGTCGAGCGAATCTGCCCTCGAATCGCTCGCAGATCCTCCACAGTGAACAATCCATCATTCTTCACCATGATCACAGCCAACAAGACCAGAAAGGCAACCATCGGGCTGGCTGTCGGGGGCAAATACACCATCGAGACCTGCTCAACTATCGCGAAGAACACTCCGCCAACCATCGCGCCAATTGGATCACCGAGCCCACCAAGCACGATAATCGCGAATGCAATCAGCGTATAATGTTCACCAGCAGTGGCCGAGAATGCCGGGAAGATCAACGTCAAGAGACATCCAGTAATCCCGGCGAGTGCCATCGCAATCCCGAAGGACAAGGCCGACACTCGGTGCGTGTTGATGCCTAAGAACTTCGTTGCATCTCGATTCTGTATCATTGCCCGCATTGCCTTTCCGTAGTACGTATTGTACAAGAACCAGAGCAACGAGAGCAGCAAGACGACAGCGACTCCTGCACCAATCAACCGACCTGTCGCAAATCGCATTCCACCAACGGTCACCGAAAGTGGGAACGTACCCTCGTATGGCGATGGTATCCCCCGTGATTGTGCACCCCAAAAGATACGCATAGCAGCCATCATCACAATCGAGAGCCCGAAGTACGCTAACAATGACATTGATTCCGTATCATCTGCATTTAGCAGCCGCGGCACGGTCAGATAGTAGAGCCCAATTCCGATCACGAAGAAAATCGGTGCGACGATGACAATGCTGGAGAGTGGCTTGATACTGTAGAGTTTCCAGAGCCAGAACGTCATAAACGAAGCAAGGATGATGAAGTTCCCGTGCGCGAAATTCACGATTCGCATCACTCCGAAGATGATATTCAGGCTACTTGCGATCAGTGCATAAATCAGTCCAATGAGAATACCCGTCAGAAGTGCACTGACTAGTCCCATTATTTCTCACCTCTATTTGGCAAGAAGTCCATGAACTGTGGCGAAGCTTTCGTCTCAAGCAATCCTTCTCGAAATTCGAACTCACCGATGAGACCGCGTGGGAACACTAACACGACGAGCATGAGGATCAACCCCGTGACGAGGTAACTTCCCATCGGCAACACACTCCAAACAATATCGTCGATTAAATACAGGCTCACCGAACCAAGAATCGGTCCGAGAACCGTCCCAACGCCGCCGAATATCGCATACAGAATCGGCTTGATGCTGAGCAAGACGTCAAACCCACCTTCGGGAGTTACTACTGTTGTTTGCCAGGTATCGATTCCACCGATGAGTCCAGGGAAGAACGTACTCAACAACCATGCATACGACCGAATTTTCGCATTGTTGATCCCGCTCATCGCCGCTGCCGTCGGATCGTCTCGCATCGCACGAAGCATCGTTCCTAACCGAGAGTAATCCAGCCAAACGGTGGTCACTACAACGCCCACTAGTACAGCGAACATCGCGTAATACGTCATGAACGGGTCGTACGCGTCAGCAACGTAGAGTCCAGTTGCACCACCAGTCAGCTCTTCTGGTGTCATCGTAATCCCGATCTTGAGCGCCCACGCTGCGGCGAACGTTGCGATCGCGAAATATATACCCTCCACTCTGAACATCGGAAGGAAGATCACACCGAGAATTACCGCACAGATGCCACCAAAAGCAACTGCAACGAGCATCGGAACTCCCAACTTGATGTATGCTATTGCCGCGCCATACGCGCCGACGCCGTAGAACGCAAAATACCCAAATGGAATGTAGCCAGTGTAGCCAAAGACCAAATTCACTGACAAGGTCATCGCGACCCAGAACATTAGATAGAACAAAAAGGATTCACTAGCGATTTCTATAAACGGGTTCACTGCAACTAAGCACAGTACAGCGGCACCGACTGCCGTCAGTAGTTTGGTTGCGGTCGATGCCGAAATCGCATCACGGATTGACTGCAGCCCCATTAGACCGTCGCCTCCGTCGAGATCCAACTCGAAATCAACTCGCTGATCTCATCGTCCATTTCATTTGCATCGCCTTGTACCTCGACACGACCGCGTTCGAGGACGAACAGTGAGTCTCCATACTCGACTGCAGCACGCACGTTTTGATCGACAAGGAGAATGGTAACGCCTCGATCACGGAGCTGCTCGATCGATTCATAGACGTCCGCTGCAAGTCGAGGGGCTAACCCAACGGATGGCTCGTCAATGAAGACAACGTCTGGATCAGTCACAAGCGAGCGTCCGATTTCGAGCATTCGCTGCTGCCCACCACTCATCGTTCCCGCCCGTTCAGATCTCTTTTCTCCGAGGGCAGGGAACTCGTCGAAGACATCTTCGATCGCTTTCTCGACTCGCTGTGAGTTCTTTCGAATCGTCCAGGCACCGAGTTCGAGATTTTCTCGAACGGTGAGGTCCGGGAAGACACTGCGCTCTTGGGGGATATAGGCGAATCCCATCTCCGTGATCATCTCTGTTGGATTCGTTTGCGTGATATCTGTGCCATCGTACCGAATTTTCCCCTGATGTGGATTGACGAATCCGTAGATGGATTTCAGTAGTGTACTTTTTCCAGCACCGTTTGGACCTATGATACTCGATATTTGATTCGACCCGAATGTAGCACTCAATCCATTGATGATATCGATCCCTGGAACATATCCCGCTCGTATATTATCGACCTCGATCATGCGATCACCTCCTCGCCGAGGTAGGCTTCGACAACCCGGTCGTTCTGTTGAATCTTCGCCGGTAATCCACTGGCGATCCGCTTACCCTGGTCGAAGACGACGATTCGATCGCTGATAGAATACAGCGAGTCGACTTCGTGGGATACAACGAGAAACTCTGTTCCGTGCTCGTTGAGTGCCTCGATGCGTTCGAACATGGTCTCCTTGATTTCCGGGTGGACGCCAGCAAACGGTTCATCCATGAGGACGAGTGCTGGATCGCGCATCATGTTCCGCGCGAATTCGACGAGTTTTTTCTGCCCCCCGCTCAGCTGTTTTGCCTTCTGCTCGATGACGTGGGATAGGTCGACCGCTTCAATCATCGAACGTGCTTTCTCGTCGATTGCCTCATCACTCTGATCGGTGTTGAGAAGTGGGACAGTGACGTTTTCGAGCACCGTGAGTTCCTCGAATACCCGTGGAGTCTGAAACGTACGTGCAAGGCCATCACGAGCGTTCTTGTAGGTCGCTCGTCCAGTAACGTCGATTTCGTTGAAACGAACAGTTCCACTGTTCGGGGCGTACACACCGGAGACACAATTCGTGAACGTCGACTTTCCAGATCCATTTGGACCCATCAAGCCGACGATCGTCATCGACACCTGATCGACGGCTGTGAGTCCGCCGAATCGCTTCGTTAGGTTTTCGATTGAGAGCATTATCGCTTATCCCACCCCGGAATCGGGTAGACCGGATCTGCTGTTTTGGCTTCCTTCGGTGCGACGACTTCGAGTTTGTCGTACAGGTTTCCACTCGTCGATTGATTCTGTGTGGCTGTATAAACGAAGCCAGTCTGAACGCCGTTATTTTTGATCTTGTAGTCCCCGATCAGTGTCGTCACGTTCCCAGAAGTGCTGAGTGCGGCCTGCTTGAGTGCATCAGTCTTCGTGGACTTTGCCTTCTCGACGAATTTCTCGAGCATGACACCGCCAGCGTAGCCAAGAGCCCCAATGTAAGATGGGGTCTGGTTATCGTACTGATTTTTGAATTTTGTGAAGAATTTCTTCGGTGAGATTCCAGTTGTCACATCGTATCCGAATTCTGGATGGTAAATCGAGTGTCCATAGAAGTACTTCGAGTCTTTTCCAAGTGCTTCATGGAAATCCGGATCTGCTGCATACGTCATGCTCGTCCAGTCGAACATGATCTTGTTCGTTTTCATCTGATTCACAATGTTGATGAGCGTGTCATTGTATGCGACAGGATAGAATGCGTCCGGATTTTTCGAGTCGATTTTGCTGAGCATCGACGAAAAGTCGGACTGTGATTCGGGGAAGCTCTTGCTGTGGATGATATTGATTCCATGTTCCTCGCGAATTTCTTGATTCCGTCCGCTTGTGAGGTTGGGAACTCGGAGTTGAGATGAATCAATGCAAGACTTTTGACGCCTGTATTCGCCATCCCCTGAATTTCCCCTTTCGTGATTTGAGGAGCGGTTGGATTGACTGAAACGACGTTCTTATACCCTTGATTGAAAATTTCTGGTGATGCGGCACTCCAAGAGAGCAAGAACTTGTTTTGGGCGTTTGCTATAGACGCGGCTGCCGAAGTGAGTGTACTCCCGAATGGCCCGAAGACGAGGTCGACATTGTCTTCCTCAATGAGTTTCTTATAAAGTCTAACTACGCGCTTTTTGTCGCTTCGATCGTCATAGTAGACTAGGTTGACTTTCTTTTTCCCATCCGAGGTTGGTATCCCACCTTGTTTGTTAACTTCGTTTTTCCAGATTTTGAGCCCACGAAACCCCATTTTCGAGGCGAAGACATAATCTCCTGATGTCGAACGCGTCAGTCCGATTTTGATCTCGTTCGAGTTTCCGTTATTTTCCCCACTAAAGGTGCTTGTACAGCCAGCTAATCCACTAATGCATACCGCACCGACAGCACCAGTTGCTTTGAGAACATCGCGCCGTTTACTACCCTTCGTTCTGTTCGATAGTTCTTCAGTCATGGATTTATTGAATCTACATCTAAGAAGATAATGCAATGATAATAAAATTTGTTACGAATTCACTAGCACAATCGGCAACATTTGCAGGATGTTGGTAAGTGGTGTTATTTCTTTTACACTGAAGAACAAATTCGCGAATCCTCAAAGCGAAACTCACCCAAGCGAACCCCTAGTATGCGCATTCTCCGGATTCGGTCTCAAAGAGATGAATACAATCTGACCGGAAGGTCATACGTCGAGTCTCACCTCCAACCACGTTTTCGTTACCCTCAACGATCGCTTTGAGATCGTAGTCACTGACGGTAAGATGGACGATTTTATCTTTGCCAGTCGGTTCTACGAACTTCACATCTGCTGTGAATCCCTTGCCGTTGGTATGACACAGGTCTACGTGTTCTGGTCGAATTCCGAGCCGAACTAGATCTCCATCTATCAACGATCGATTAATTCTGCTTTCGTTGATTTCTACCGAATCGAAGCCGAGATCGGCAGAGAGAGTGTCCCCATTCTTCGTGATTTCACAGTCAATGAAATTCATCGAGGGTGTGCCGATGAAGTGAGCGACGAATTCGTTGTTCGGATGATTGTATACTTCGTCAGGTGTCGCGAACTGTTGGATCTCTCCGTTGTTCATGACGATAATTCGGTCGCTCATCGTCATCGCCTGCTCTTGATCGTGTGTGACGTACACTGTCGTCACCTCGACTTGACGATGTAATTCCTGCAGCTCTTCACGAATTTCGACACGGAGTTTCGCATCAAGGCTCGCCAGCGGCTCATCTAAGAGAAATACGTCAGGGTCTAATACCATCGTCCGGCCGATGGCGACTCGTTGTTGCTGACCACCCGAGAGTTCATCTGGACTCCGATCCAGCAATTCCTCGATATCAAGCATCTCTGCAACCCTGGTCACCCGACTTCCACATTCAGTATCCGGCACACCATCGACACGGAGTCCGAATTCCATATTATCCCGGACCGACATATGTGGGTAGAGTGCCAAGTTCTGAAAGACCATCCCGACATTCCGCTTTTCGGGTGGGTCGTCAGTCACATCGTTGTCGCCAAATAACACCTCACCATTAGACGCTTCCTCTAACCCCGCTATGACACGGAGCGTCGTTGTTTTCCCACACCCACTGGGTCCGACAATGCTGATGAACTCTCCTTCTTCAATCAGTGCATCAACGCTTTTTACGGCCTCTAGACTTCCGAACCGTTTCCCGACTGAATTGAGACTTATTGATGTCATTGTTAATCGGATCGCATCTCTTCAACCAGGGCGTTGGCATCGGATATCTCTGCAATGGACTCTCCGTTCTCAATTCGTTCAACCGTCCCGGCTTCGTTCTCAAGCGCTTTTTTGCCGTGTTCAAGTGCGTGCTCTGCTTCGTTGGGATCTACGAACAGGATACCATCCTCGTTCATGAGAACGATGTCTCCGGGTTCGACGACCGTCCCACCGACTTGTACTGGGACATTGATGTCTCCTCCCCGGCCATGAAGTCGAGTCGTTCGAGCTGATCGACCACGCGCATACACCGGGAAATCGAGTTCGCTAATGTCTCGTGAATCTGTTATCGTCCCGTCGACAACGGCCGCGATAGCTCCACTCGCCATTGCACCCCGTGTGGTCATTTCTCCCCATGGTGCATTTTCGGTATGTCCCTGCATATCGACGACTATGACATCGCCTTCTTGGGCGAGTTCGGTGGCCTTGTGCACCATCGTCGAATCTTCTGGTGGAATACGAACAGTCAGTGCAGGACCAGCAATTCGGAGCGGCTTCTCTGGGCCGGTATCCATATATTCGACGTCGGCAGAGGGGAAGCCGAAATGGAGGTGGTGACCAACGTCGTTGGGTGAAATGGATCCGAGTTGTTTTACAAGCTCCTCGTCAGGGCGGTCAATATTATTGATGACCATGATATGTGAATACAAGTCACAGTATTTGATGATTTACGACCACTCTTCGGTAGTGAATTACGTATTTATGTGTGGTTTGGTACCAAATAATATGGCAAAAACACGGGTCGCAGTCTGCCAAATGGACTCGAAGAACGATAAACAAGCCAATGTAGAGACGGCGCTATCACTCCTCGATACAGCGGCTGAGGCAGGCGCTGATATGGCTGCTCTTCCAGAGATGTTCACATTCATGGGCGACAAAGAAGAGTATCGAGCAGCTGCCGAAGAGATTCCAGGTCCCGTCACAGAGAAGCTCTCTCAGAAAGCGAACGAACACAGTATATGGGTTCACGGCGGGAGTATGTTCGAGGTCGCCAAGGAAGATGGGAAAGTTCACAACACGACTGTGGTATTTGATCCAGACGGTGAGCAACGAGCACAGTACCGGAAAGTCCACCTTTTCGACGTCGAAATTGGCGATGAAGTAGTTACCCAAGAGTCCGCTCGAGTTGTTCCCGGTGAGAATATTGTCACGTTCGATACGGGATTTGCGACCGCTGGCTTGGCTATCTGTTATGATCTTCGTTTTCCCGAACTATTCAGTAGTCTTGCGGGGAACGGAGCCGATGTTATCATTCTCCCTGCCGCGTTCACCAAACATACCGGCAAAGATCATTGGGAATCACTGCTCCGAGCACGGGCAATCGAGACCCAATCATATGTGATCGCACCTGGGCAGATCGGAGACAAACCGAACTCGGTACCCAGCTATGGTCGTTCGATGGTCATCGATCCATGGGGAAACGTCGTCGCCAGGGCAAGCGATACGGTTGGTGTTATAACGGCCAATCTGGATTTCGGCTATCTTGACCAAATTCAACGAGAGCTACCTTCGCTCGAACATAAGCGAAAAGAATTGTACAATATTTGAATATTTTGTTATTATTTTATTAAGGAGCTAAATTATGTCCTTTATTGGTATGGGAACATCACTAGTCGATGACTTCGAGATATACTTGCACGAAATGGGCCTATCAGAGTACGAAGCCCGCGCTTATCTCGGAGTCTTGCAGAGTGGAACAGCAACTGCAAAGGAAATATCCGATGCTGCAGATATTCCGCAGTCACGGGTTTATGATGTACTCGAATCACTCGAGTCGATGGGATTTGTAACTATTCAACCCGGACGGCCGAAGAAGTTCGGTCCAATAGAACCTGAACTTGCCGTCTCACAATATGTTCAGCACAAACGAAGCAACTTAGAAAACGAGATTGCACAGAGTCGAAAAGTCGGCGATCAGTTCCTAGAGAAACTCGATGGGCAGCAGTTCCAATATCGTCAAAATGATGAGATCGACGTATTCTGGTCATACAAGGGGAAAAATTACATCCTGAAACAGTTCGGCCGGTACTGCAGCAATGCTACTGATGAAATTCGGATGATAACCAAGGGGAACAGCTTCGAACGAGTGGTTCAAAGCCATAAGGAAATATTACAAAACAGACATGAACACGGTGTTGATATCCGAATTATCGTCCCACACGATGGAATCAATAACATGGTTCTCGACACCGCAAGTGAATGGGCTGAACTTCGCGATAGAGATGCTATCGAGGGTCGAATCTACCTATTTGATTCCAATAGAGTTCTAATAACGTGGCTCAGCGATCAGGAAGATCGGTTTGTAGCGATGGCAACACAGAGTTCTCAACTTGAGATGACCATCGGACAGCTGTTTGAATTGTCGTGGAACTCGCCATAACGAGTTACGGAGCTGATTTTCAGCACTTTTTTGGGTTGCTTCTTGCACTCGCCCTGATCTAACAGGTACTACTTGCCAGATTGGCTTCTAATGACTTCACTCTGTAGAGAAGCTACCAGACAGTGTACAGTTTACTAGCGCGACATTGCAGGACCCACTAGTGAAATGTAAAACTGTTCTAGAAGCAAAATGCGGAATAAAATTTGTTTGCGTTTACCACTGTACCATGGTGAATAAGTGATTTATAGCCTATTGCGATATGAACTGTCATGGTTGACGATAACAATCAACTATCGAAACGCCAAATCAATTTCAATAGCGGTCGACGACGTCTTTTGAAGACGGCAGGCCTGGCTGGGACGGTTTCACTTGCAGGCTGTACCAGCCTCCCCGGAGGCAAGTCAGGGAGTAGCGGGACAAAAACGCTCAGAGTGCTCAACTCCGCATACGAGCCTACACAGAAAGAGTTCAACAAATTGTTCTCTGAATTCGAGGACAAACATAGCAATGTGAAAATCAAGTACAATCGAGTTGGGTTCGCAGAGGCTCCTCAAAAGGCTTCGCAGGCTCATGCATCTGGGAACCCCTATGATATCATGAACCTCGCATCACCCGGAAACAACGTTGCTGCTGCAAAAAAGGGCCTGTTCCAGCCTATCAACGACGTTATCGAAGAGCGAGGTGGGACTGACTACTGGCTCGAAAAATCCATCTTCAAATTGGACGGCGACTTTTATTTCGCACCCCACTACGGGTCTGTTCTCAATCTTCTTTACCGCGAGGATTTGCTCAAAGAAGCCGGAGCACCTATGCCTCCATTCGACTCGTGGGATCAGTATCAGAAAGCTGCAAAGATGGTGACAAAGCCAGACAAGAATCAATATGGACATCCGGTTTTTCTGGGATCCAATCACTTCCATGGCGTATGGCCGATGATGTTAGTGCTGGGCAATGGGGGGCATCTCGTCAATTCCGATGGCAACATCGTCTACGACTCCAAGAAAACTGCAGAAGCGCTCTCGTTCATCAAGGAGATGAATCAATTTAGCCCAAAAAGTGCGCATAATACTAGCATTCCGAATATGCGACCACCATTGTACCAGGGCCAGTATGCAATGACGTGGTACTCGACCAACTTGATGCCAAGCGACATCGAGGAGTACAATCCCGACCTCAAAGGGAAGGTGCATGTAACTCACGTCCCGGCCAAGAACAGCAATCACACACCAGTTGCCCGGATGACCGGCACTGGATACGGTCTCAGTAGTAAGACGAACCACCCTGATATGGCGAAGAAACTCATCAAGTTCGTCACGAAAAAAGAGAATGTCACACGTCTCTTGTTGGCTCAGCCCGCCGCTAAAGTTCCGATGGTCAAAGGCATCCTTGATCAGGATCAACTTTGGGAGAGCGAGACGCTCAGTAAATACGAGGATCATTATCGAAACCTCGTTGGCATCGCACAGGACTATGGCCGCATTATCGCGGTCAACGAGAATCCCGACACTGTGAACTCGATCACTGGGCAGGCACTGAGCGAGGCTCATGTCGTCAAATCAGCTCAAGATGTCGTTTTGAACGGTAAAGATCCGATGCAGTCGGCACAGAAATGGGCGAACAAGATGCGTAAGGATCTCAAATAACAGCTATGACGGAAATCAGTGAACGTCAAAATTCGGCCGTGACCGCAACAACCACCAGAGTTCGAGGCTGGTTCGACGACTTGAGCGAGAATCAAGTAGGATTAGTGCTCGTCGCGCCACTCGTACTCTTGTTGCTCACGCTCTACTTGTACCCTATCTTTAGGGCGTTCCTCTTTAGCCTCCAGGAAATCAGCCTCTTCGCAACCGACGGCCGGTGGATTGGCCCAGAACACTACCTTACTTTGCTGGAATCTGCTCGCTTCTGGAATGCGTTCAAGAACGGGGTTGTGTATACCATTGGATCCGTTGCAGTTACGCTCGTGATTGGTGTCGGCACTGCATTGGTTCTCAACCGATCGTTCGTCGGCAAACGGGCGATAACTGGGCTCATCCTTTCACCGTACATGATCCCGATCGTTGGGATTGTTATCGTTTTCCGTTGGTTCTTCAACGGGCTATCTGGGGTGGCGAACTATGCATTCGTTCAAATCGGACTCATCAACGAACCAATCGCCTGGTTCAGTGACCCCACCTATGCAATGCCTATTTTGGTCTTCATCAGTGGATGGGCGCTGTACCCGTTCGTTACGATGCTTGTGCTAGCAAAACTCCAGACGATTCCCGAGGAATACTATGAGGCTGCACGGTTAATGGGTGCATCTCGTTCTCGTCAATTCCTCTCGATCACCCTTCCGCAGCTTCGGAGCGTCCTGTTCGTCGCGATCCTCTTGCGAATGCTCTGGACGTTCAATCTCTTCGATATCATCTGGTTGGGTACGCAAGGCGGCCCCGGTAATGCCACTGAGACACTTCCAGTGATGGCGTATCGCACCGCACTCGACGGGCTCAGTCTCGGAGAAGGGACTGCTGTCGCGTTCCTCACATTTGTCGTGCTAGCCATCGGAACATCGATTTACTTCAAAGCGTTCGGGGAGGCGAGCGCGTAAATGATCGAACTCTCACTCCGTCAACGTCACTATCTTGAACGAGCCGTAACCTACGGGCTCGTCATCGGGATGACCGCCCTGTTGATGATACCGATGATTTGGGGAGCTCTATCGACAGTGCGCCCTTCGAAGGATCTCTTCACGTGGCCTCCGAAGATCATCCCATCGAGCGTCACGCTCGAAAACTACCGGTTGCTGCTGGAGACGACGAGTTTCGTCCAGTATTTCATTAACAGTCTGACAACCGCTATACTTGCAATGATATTTACGCTGGCTATCGCCATTCCAGCTGCCTATGCGGTTACCCGATACGAGTTCCATGGCAGAAAATACGTCAGCAACCTCAGTACGATTATCTACATGTTCCCACTCGTATTGCTGGGGCTTCCATTGTTCGTCATTTTCTCGCGACTCAGCCTTACCAACTCGAGAATCGGACTCGCATTAACTCACACTGCCTTCGCACTACCGTTTGCACTAATGCTCTTACGCGTATTCTTCAATGATATCTCTCCCGCGATAGTCGAGTCGGCACGACTGGTTGGGGCAAGCCGACTTACTATCATTCGGAAAATAATCCTCCCCCTGTCGCTGCCCGGCATCGTGGCCACGATCATCTTTGTGATGGCATTATCGTGGAAGGAATACTTCTTCGCGCTTCTAATGATGAACGACAGCGGGCTCTACACACTTCCGATCGGGATTGCCAATCTCATCAACATTGCAACAACCAATTGGGGACTCATCCTCAGTGGCGTGATGATAATGAGTCTCCCGCCGATGCTACTCATATTCTTCCTCTATGATTACCTCTTAGAAGGATTCAGCGTTAGTTCCTTGTAGCCCGACGATATTCGTTCGAATTCCTGTTTCGAACGTCTTCTTGGACGGTTCTTTGCTACCTTTAACAATTCACCGAGTAACCCGATTACCAATCGGTTTCGCTCACTTACGATCTGTTCTTCGAAAAAAGTCGAAGTCGTCAGCTGCTTATCCACCTGTGCCAGCATCGCATTCAAAAACGGAATTGGATCGGCAACCTCATCTGCAGCTGGGAATCCATGCATCATATAATGGATATGTAGTATTTACATCGATAATTCTTCTCCGACCAGCTACTCCTCCGGAACCCACCAAATCACCACCCGCGGACTCAATTTCCCACGTTCTAATCACCTTGCTCATGCAACTCCTCGAGCCGCTGATGCACTGGTCGCCGCTCCATCTTCTTCACTTAGTACTTTTTCAGTGAACTCTCCATCGTCCACACATTTATGTAGGTTCAATCCGTCCCATTACTAACGGAATTCTATCTTGGTATAAAATGAATCGACGAATACTTCGATTTCTGGTTGTCGTCTTTGGACTTGTGATTCTCTGCTATTTTGTCGGCGGGAGCCAGGTCAGCCGCGAACTCGCAAGCGCTAATCCAGTATTCATCGTCCTCGGCTTCTCTATCACTTTAGCCGCGCTTTTCTGTTGGAGCGAAGCTGTTCGCTGTCTTCTCAACCGTTCGGAAACCCCTATTGGGGGGTGGCGGTTCCGAGGTGCATACCTCGCAAGCTTCTTCGCCAAACAAATCATTCCGATCGGCCGCGCAAGCAGTCCGTTTCTGCTCGCCCACATCGTCTCGTCCGAAATGAGCACAGATCGGGACCAAACGCTGGGGGCGGCACTCGTAATAGAGGTATTGAACCTTACTGCATCGCTCAGTCTCGGTCTTATCGGATTGGGTTTCCTCGCCTTTCGAGGTCAGTCTGCTATAGCATTTATTTCCGTTCCCTCGCTCCACATCGCGATCCTCCTCACAGGTGGATTTCTGGCCGCCACGACCACGCTGTATCGATACAAGCACCTGCTTTTACGTCGGATAATAGTAGTGGGTATCCGGCTGCTCTCGGTGCTGCGTGCATTGAGTGGAAATCGGACACAGCGTCTCCACCTTCGTCTCCGTCCAGTAAAGGCCCGTACCCGATTCATTCGCGAATATCTTCACTTACGAATGCGCTCGTATTCGACCGAAATCAACCTCGTGCTGGAGAACCGCCGGCAAATCGGACTCGCACTCGGATGGTCAGTCGTCGGGTGGATTTGTTTCTGCCTTCCCCTCTATGCGAGTTTCCTCGCACTTGACCGGCATATCTCGATACTACTCCCGCTTTTTCTGATTCCTGCGAGCGGGATTGCACGAGTTATTCCACTTCCAGGTGGTCTTGGTGGTGTTGAAGTTATGCTCGGTGGGATGATTATTGCGCTGACTAGCTTGGATGCGGGAACCGCTGGCGGGATTGTTCTTCTCTATCGATTGCTTAGCTATTGGGGAATTCTCATGCTTGGTGGGCTGTATTCAGTGTATTTCCTGGATATTGGTCAACTCCTTCAAATTCGACGAAAGCAAACGTCGTAACGAACGACACCGCTTAGCTGATTGACGTAGTGTGACCGATTCTTGTCACTTTATACCATACAATACGACGTGAGACTATGTCTCGACGCACGGCTGTAACCGATGCCGCAATCAACGCTCCTGTTGGCTTAGTCCTCCTTTCGATTGGTAGTATCGTTGCATCGGCACTTGGGACCATATTTGATCCGGTGATCGCTGCGATTCCAGCACTGATCGTCTAGATTGTTTGTGCGTTCTATGGGCTCAAACAGTTTGCCTATGGATTGTATACGCTCATCGAAGATGCAACGAGCTAACAGGGCGCCCCATATTATAAACAAATTCACGTAGTAGCGGATCGACTTCGGCGTAAATTTGGCTTTTACACAATTTTACTCTCGAATAGGTAGCGGACAGCTAAGGTGGCAATTGATCCATAAGCCGCACTACGTTGCGGGGTGTACTGTGTTTCGATTGCCAAACTTCGTAGCTAACCAACCACCGATTGCGGCTCCGATGAAACCCAATACGGCTCCGATAGCTAAGATAGCCAGTATAACCAATGGAACGACGATCACCGTAAAGACGATTGCACCGGACCCAAGCCATTTGGTGGCGATGTCAGAGAGAGGACTGAACGCCATCACCAGTGCTGGAATAGCACCAAGAGCCCCAGCACCGATACCCGTACGATAGATCCTCTGTGCGTTACGTTTCGCCAGATAGCTTGCAATCATTCCCCCAATAGTCGCCATTATGAGTGAGTAGATCTCTGGTTCAAAGAACCAATTGTATCCGACGGTCAGTGGGATAGATATGAGTCCGCCAATAAGTGCGTATTTCCACTCTGACGACGTCTTGTTAGTTTGATTGAATCTCACCATACTAATTGACCCAAACTATATATGGTGGTAAGAGTACTTCATTCTCTCTGCAAATCGTCCCTGTTCATCGCGCTCACTCTTCCGCGATACTTCGCAAACGCATCATAGCTCGTCCTAATTGCTCGAATCTTTCTGAATCACTATATGGTCACAAACGCCACATTGACATCCTCCCGCGCCTGAAGACGCGGGAATCCCACGGCACCGCACCGCTTGGGTTGGGATATTACGGTTTGCAGTCTACCACTTGATCCTGCGGTTGGAATCCGCAAGACAAGTCGTGAAGGTAGACTCCGGGCTGTGCCAACCAGCCGGTACTCCTATCCCCGCCCAAACTGGCCGAAGACTCGGAGTTACTTTGGTTCACGTCGAGACGGATGTTTTCCGCCCCGTTCACATCAGCGTTGAACGCCGCATCACACTTCTCACAGACGTACAAGCCGCGCTCAACACGCTGACTATCGTCTTCTCTACCGCAGATGCAACACGTCTTACTCGTGTCGCGCTCAGACACTTCTACGACTTCGATTCCCTCGACCTTCGCCTTGTACGTGAGAATCTTGGTGAAGCGGTCGAACGCCCACCCGTGCAAGTCGAGGTTTCCGTGCCGACCCCAGTTCTTCGAGTCACCGTTTTCGTCCTCGCGGACGCCAGCGAGTTTCCCGACGTTGATGTGGCCAACCTGCTTCTGGACACATCGTTCAACAATGTGTTTGGTGAGGCTGTGGAAGAAGTGGGTGCGACGCTCAGACCACTTGTGGTGGAGTCGCGTAGCTTCTTCGCCGCCTGAATCATCGCACTTGGCGATTTCTTTCGGGAAGTAGTAGCCATCCTGTTTCAGTCGATTGCCGGGGTACAAGTCTGCGTCCTCGGTGCTGTACGCGACCGCCGCGAAGTTACAGATGCCAAGGTCAATACCAGCCGTCTTCTCGCCGGGAGCGGTGGGCGTCTCAATCTCGTGTTTACAGACGAGATGTAGTTCCCATCGTTCCTTTGACTTGTCGTAGACGGCGCGAACCTGTTGCAGATTCTCGACTTCTACGCCGGGTCGAGTTTCGTACTCGACAAGGATGTACTCCAACGCTCGGGGGTATTCCTTGTGATTCGCCCCTTTAGAGAGGCGAACTCGATTGTTCTTCGAGTCGTGTTTGATGCCGTATTGCTTCCACGTCACCGTACTGCGTGGGTGTTCTTCGTGGACGCGCCAACCCTGCTTGTCGTAGTAGTTTTTCTTGCGGTAGCCGGGCGGGTTCGCTCGATTGTCAGACTTCCTCTTCCCGTACCACGAGTTGAAGGCTTCAGCGAGTTCCTCCAGAACGCGCTGACTGGACTGACTGTGCAGTCCCTTGTATTTTGGATGTGTCTTCAACTCGTCTTTGAGGTCGCCGTGGTCGGGGATCTCCCCGGTTTCATCCCACACGTTGCGGGAGTGGTAGTTGGCGACGTTCCAGAGTTTGCTGGCGCTCCGTCCGTGTCGGTCGAGAGGTTCCTCTACCTGTGAATGGTTGAGAATTTTCGCTCGATGAGTGCGGTGGGCTTCCAGCATTCTAAACGTCTGTATAAGTACTTATACTCGTGTCTCTTGGAAATTTTCGGATTGAGAACGGTGGAATATCCGGCCGTGCTATCGACGGTGGACTGTGGAGGCGTTGTCGGATTCATCCTGACCCTAAAGGGTCAGGTATTCTCCTTGATTCAGTATAAACCCGAGGAAGTCGAACTATCGATAAACCGCTAGTCTTCAAGATCGGCAACGTGCGCTGCAACAGCCGAAAGACTCTCGGCTGCAACACCATTTTCTCGCGCTTCAACCCGCTCACGGGCACTTCGAATGTACTCCCGAGCGTCAATATGCGCGGATTCGTTCCTGCTCATACTACTAATTCGGGACTGAGGAACCATAACGACTGGGTCACAATCGACTTGTGAAGACGCGTTTCCCATCATCGTTCTGCGTAAGCAACTCCGATGCCCCTGCTCGTTGGAGATAGTCTGTCGCAAACTTCTCCCAGACGTGGTCATGCTCAACGGCATAGTACGCCCATGGATTGTCAACACTAGGTGGATATGTCTCGAACGAGATGACAACATCGTTCTTTCTGCGGACGCCAGTAGCGCCTAACGACTGAAGAAACGAAAAGAGGGCTGCTTTCCGTCGGACCGTGAGGATTCGCTTCGATTTACGAATATATTCGTTTGCCCACGTTGCCCAGTCGTCTCCTTGATTCGTTTGTGAAACGTCGGAAAACGTGTGAAACGTCCGAGTGTACAATTCGAAAAATGCAATTGACGTTCGATGGTTCGCATTCGGAAGGCCGTTCGGTCTTCAGCGTATCCGCTACCCACCGAGCGGTTACTACCGAAAACTTTGACTTGTGCATCGTCGTCAGTTGTTTCCTCTGTCTATTGACAACAATCAAATCTTAATATTTTTAGTAAAATACTATCAGAAAGTCATATTAATAATCGATGTGATGGATGCTGTCATGCCACTTAGTGGAACAGCACTTGGATTAGTGGGATATGCTGTAATCGCGCTTGTATTGCTCTTAGTCATCTGGAAACAACTTTACGTCATCCCAACACTTATTATCGCCCCAATCGCCGGCGCACTTATTGCTGGCTTCTCTCTTGAACAGATTGGATCATTCACCGAAAGCGGCCTACAGGGAGTCGTTGGAATCGTCGCGATGTTTGCCTTCGCAGTGTGGTACTTCAGCCTTATGCGCGAATACGGCCTCTTCGATCCATTAGTAAAGCGTGTCATTCAGGGGGTAGCTAATCGCCCGGCGATGCTCACCGTTGGAACAGTAATTATTGCGATGATGACGCACTTGGATGGCTCTGGGGCGACAACGATGCTGATCACAATTCCAGCAATGATCCCACTCTATGATGCTCTCGATGTGGATCGGAAAATCCTTGCTGCACTTGTCGGGTTGACAGCTGGAACGATGAATATGGTCCCTTGGGGTGGTGTCGTCGTTCGTGGAGTAAGTGCAATCGACCCCGCAACAATCGCGAATGTGTATAATCCAATGATCCCTGCCCATCTCGCTGGTCTCGCGATGGTTCTCGGTATTAGCTATCGTTTCAGTCTGAGTATCCGTGATGATGTATCCGGCTTTGAGCAAACCCAGCGCCAACAGCTTGTCAACAAAGCCCTTGATGGCCGTGAGGGCGAGATCGACTGGAAATGGGGTATAAATGCCGTCCTGACTGTTCTCGTCATTGGTGCTCTTATCTCTGGAATTACCTCGCCAGCAGTGGCCTTCATGCTTGGATTAGTGGCCGCTTTAGTCATCAACGTCCGCGATTACGATCAGCAAAAAGAAGTATTGGAGAAGTACGCCGCTGATGTCATGACCTATGTCGGTATCTTGTTTGCTGCAGGCGTGTTGATCGGTGTTCTCCAAGAAAGTAAGATGATTGAGCAAATGGCACGGATTCTGCTGATGATTATCCCAGATACGCTCGGGAATTTCTTACCAGTCGTACTCGGGATTATCGCGATGCCCGCAAGTCTCCTCTTCAGTCCTGACGCGTTCTATTTTGGGGTGCTTCCAGTCGTTGCTGAAACAGGGACTCAATTCGGTTTCTCACAAGTTGCGATGGTTCGTGCAGCTATCGTTGGTCAAATGACGGTTGGATTCCCCATTTCACCGCTCACTGGAGCGACGTTCTTACTCATCGGATTAGCCGAAGTCGAACTCGGTGAGCATATCCGATTTACATTCCCGTACATGTGGATAACGTCACTCGTGATACTGGCTGTTGGGATACTTACGGGTGGAATTCCAATCTAATGGTGGGCAATCGTATGACTGACCACCTCACGATTGGAACGGGCGCTGGCTTTGCCGGTGATCGAATCGATCCAGCAACGGCACTCGCTGACCAGGCTGACCTCGACTATTTGGTATTCGAGTGTCTTGCTGAACGAACGATTGCAAACGCTCAACGACGAAAGATGGATGACCCATCGACGGGATACACTCCACTTCTGTCACGACGAATGGAAGCTGTCCTCCCGTCTTGTGTGGAGAACAATACACGGATCATTACGAACATGGGTGCTGCAAACCCAGAAGCGGCTCGCAAACGGGTTATCGATATCGCAACCGAACTCGGGATTTCGGACCTTTCGGTTGCGAGTGTCGCTGGTTCAGCAGTTCGTGACCGATTCGACCATTTTGAAGAGCAAACGTTCTCTGGTGAATCAACAACACAGTATCAGGAGAATTGTGTTTCTGCGAATGCGTATTTGGGTGTTCAGGGCATTCTCGATGCACTCAATGACGATGCTGACGTGATTATTACTGGTCGCGTTGCGGACCCGTCCCTCTTTCTTGCTCCAATGGTCTATGAGCACGGTTGGGATCTTACGAACCCCACAGATGCGGATCAAATCGGCCAAGGAATTGCCTGTGCGCATTTATTGGAGTGTGCTGGGCAAGTCACGGGAGGGTATTTCGCAGATCCCGATTACAAGGATGTTCCCAATCTCGAGACTCTCGGCTTCCCCATAGCTGAGGTCACAGTCGATGGCGATGTTACGATCATGAAGCTCCCTAACTCAGGTGGGAAAGTGACGCTCCGAACCTGCAAAGAACAGATTCTCTACGAGGTTCACGATCCCAGTGCATACCTGACACCCGATGCCATCGCTGATTTTTCGAACGTCTCGTTTGAGCAAGTTGGAACGGATCAGGTTCAGGTGTCTGGTGCTACAGCGGATCCCAAACCAGAGACACTCAAAGTCAATATTGGATATGAAGATGGAGTTCTTGGAGAGGGTCAGATCTCGTATGCAGGACCCAACGCAGAACAACGTGCTCGATTAGCTGGTGACACAGTCCGCAAACGATTGGTTGCGCGAGATTTCCCAATTGATGACCTTCGGGTGGATATCATGGGAGTCGACTCACTGCACGAAGGCCGCGGTCGAGATCAATCGAGTCCATATGAAGTTCGCCTCCGGGTTGCTGGAAAGTGTGAAACCAGTACTAATGCGGCCGAAATTGGACGAGAAGTGCAAACACTGTATACAAACGGTCCTGCTGGAGGAGGTGGCGTAACAATGCGAACAAAGCCTGTGCTAGGAATTGTATCCACGCTAATTGACCGAAATCACGTTCATCATGATGTGTGTATTGAGGAGGTGAAATAGATGGGAATTCCAGTTCACGAACTCGCTCATGCACGGGCTGGTGATAAAGGAGATACTTCTAATATCGGTGTCTTTGGATACGACGATGACAGCTATCAAATCCTCAAAAAAGAGCTGACTGCAGCTCGTGTTGAAAATGAACTCGAAGAAATCATCGAAGGTTCCGTTACTCGGTATGATCTCCCTCAACTGAACGGGTTCAATTTTGTTCTTGAAGGTGCTCTTGCGGGTGGTGTAACGACCTCAGTGCGGGTCGACACACATGGAAAGTCTCTCTCATATGCGTTACTTGATATCGTGGTTGATGTCGAGAAATAATTATTATACTGATAAAGACATCCGAGGGATTGATGTTGGTGTCGTTGAAATTCTATTTTCCATTTAAGGTCATCCATGCCTAACCTTATCCGCTGTTGTCGATATCACACTGCTATGAACTCGTTTGACGCAGCTCGCGTTGAGACGGTCTTGGTGGACTCGTATAGTACACTCGTCGATATGCGTTCGTTAGAGGATGCACTCGCCGAGTATACCGAGAAAGCACGAGAAGCTGCGACGATCTGGTTCCAACGATCGAAGATCTATGGCATCACTGCCACTCAGTTCGATGAATTCCGTCCCTGCAGGGAGAAATACCGTCACTCGCTCAATTATGCGCTTCAATCGGTGGGTGCATCCGTTTCTCCAACAGACCAAGAGGACATCCTCACTGCCCTTGATCGACTGACTGTCTTTGATGACGTTCGCACTGGACTCAAACGTCTCACTGATCATGGCTATGAAGTCTATGTGCTCTCGAATGGTGGTCTCGATATGCTTGCAACGTTAATTGACCACGCCGAAATTGATGACATCATTTCGGAAACGGTCAGTGCCTCGGAGATTGGGCTCTACAAACCAGACCAACGATTGTATCGACATGCCGCTGTCCGAACGGAGACCCCCATCACGGGACTTGCGCATGTGACTGCCTCGTGGAACGATGTGCATGGTGCGATGCAATCTGGAATGCAAGGAGTGTGGCTCAATCGAAGAGGAACAGAGTGGGAAGCGTTTTTGGATGAGCCGCATCTTACCGTTGAAAGTTTCCACGAGTTTGGTGACATTCTCAATGTTGAGTCTAATAATTAGGAAATCTGATTAGGGCGCCAGTCGATTAGGATCATCTTTATTTCAGGCTTGCCCGATAACGTGATCCGTTAGCCACTCTACCACTGCATCGTTGGTGTCAGCCACGCGGTCGATGGCGTCAAAGACTGCACCTGCGACAGGACTCATCGCTGGTTCCACAACACGATAGTTCTCAACATCCGCGACTTGTCGGCGGAATTCGGCGCTCATGTACCCACTTCGGAGCACGCTTCCTGCCGAAGCGACAGTCACTGGGTTGTCGAGGAATCCACCAACGAGACGAACGCCGGTCACTACCTCTGCGATAGCGTCATTACATATCGTCCGTGCAATGGGATCACCATCTTCAGCGGCAGCCGTGATCAATGGTGCAACGCTGTCGAGTGGATTCCCAGATGGCACGTTGGTGAATCTATCCTCATCGCAGACGGCCGTCCTAAGCTCGGGCACTGAATCACAGCCCCAGTGTTCTAAGAGTTGATCCCCGAGTATCCATTCTACGGGCGTTTCGCTGCCAAGTATTGCATGGAGTGCCCGTTCACCGAGATTGTGTGCACCGGCACGGGCGTACTGTATGAAATCGTAGTTGCTGATTTGCTTTCCGTCAGCTGTGATTCCGAACACGAGAGAGCCAGTGCCACAGATTGCAACGATGCCTGGGTTGTTCCGGAATGCTCCGATGTGAGCTATCTCTTCGTCGGTGACTACATGGGGCTCGCAGGCGAGTCCATCAATGTCCAGGGCTTGCTCAGTCGGCGTGTAATCATCGGAGATGTTGAGACTCCCTACCCCGGCTGTGAGTGCTACCACATCACTTGGCGATTGCTCTGCGTCGGCGAGCGCGGTCCGAACACCCTCACGGAGGTTCTGTCGAGCCACCTTCGAATCGTTAAACTCGGTACTCGCGCCACCTCGCTTAGCAACTCCCAATATATGTCCGTCGAGATCGGCAACGGCAACGCGTGTCTGAGTGCCACCTCCATCGAGTCCAACCACTACATCGTTGCTCATTGATCTCATTGGCGTAGATTGTCAAGATAAATCCTCTGGTCATCTGAAACTCGGACTCACGAATCACTCGAAGAATATTGTCATCACTCGTTTGCTCCGCAAATTATCCTGTTCGTTGTGTTCACTCTCGTTCTCCGTCAGAGCGCATACTGAGACTATCACGGAATTCCGATATGCCGATGCTGAAAGAACAGATAGAGGCATGCAATCGGGACATTGAGCAGCGGAATGACCATGAGATAATAGAGAATGGTTGGCTTCCACTCGGAGTGTTTCCGGACATATTGGCGGTCAGAATACACAGCAGGCAGGGAGAGCAGTGCAGCTGCGTAACTCACGAGGACGATTCCACCAGCAGGATACGTCGTCAAGTACCCAGAGACATTGAGCGAAACAAATCTAGCAATACCCATCGTGAAAACAGTCACAACGAGCCAGAGAGTGAATAGAACAGGAATTGCAAGTGTCACTAGCCACCATCCTCCTGCGTGAAGATCGCGCTCGAACAACCCTTTAGAAAAGAGTTCTGTAGAGACCATAGATGTTGTATTACTACTTGAGAAAATAAGAACCTTCTCGGTGGTGCTTCGGTGGAATTGGTTACTACCACCGATCAAACTGCGCGGATATGAAGCCCGAGCTGTTTTATTGACAGCCGTTGCAGGTTTGGTATGGGAAACGACGACGAGGAATCCAAGACCGAAGCGAAATCGCCAGACGATGAGACGGAACGTGAAGGTGAGAAAGTAATGAGTCGGGCAGATGGTGCGAGGATCCTCCGCGAAGTCGCAGATGGTGTGGAGAACGGAACAATCGACATCGAAGGAGACAACGGTTTCACGGTCGCGGTTCCAGAGCATTTCGAACTGGAAGTCGAGTATGAGGTTACCGACGACGAGGCTGAGTTCGAAGTCGAACTCGAATGGCGAATGGAAGACGGCGAACCGGTATCGTCTGACGAATGA
This sequence comes from Haladaptatus caseinilyticus, assembly GCF_026248685.1. Taxonomy (NCBI): domain Archaea; kingdom Methanobacteriati; phylum Methanobacteriota; class Halobacteria; order Halobacteriales; family Haladaptataceae; genus Haladaptatus; species Haladaptatus caseinilyticus. The sequence continues at coordinate 139,527 of NZ_CP111042.1, forward strand.
CACGGTTGGCGGCCTCAGTAGTAGCCAATCGTCGGAAAATCGCATCCGTTCATTCAGCGATATGAGTGAACTCACTCAAAAACGGCGGGCGACACGTTCAGGTTGGACTGACGACCTCCGAGGAAGCGGGCCAAATGCCGCTGCCGACCGACGAATTCGTAGCCAAAGAGACTGATTTCCGTGGCTCGCTCGGTCTTCAACCATCACGGTACTCCGAGATGTTGGATATGATCAAGACGGGTATGCTTGACCCGACCGAACTCGTGTCGGAAACCATCTCGATCGATGAAGTTCCAGACAAACTCGCGGCAATGAGGGACTACGATACGATGGGGATTCTCGTTTGCAGTGACTTCAGCTAGATATTTTTCTAGCTAACAATTTTATCGCGTAGAAGAACAGTAGCGATATCTGTACCGTGTTCACTATGAGCTGTCAGAACCACTAGGTGCTGGGCAAGTAGCGTCGATTATCCGGTCTTTTGCCAGTGGGGTGATGACGTAAGCCGAGGGAGTGCCATGGTTAGATCCATTTGGGCAGCCCCATAGAACTGTTCTCTCCCAACCGGAGTTGAGATCCGCAAAATCACAGTATTATTTGTCGCTTGAAATATCGACAGTTCCCATTCCTTTTCGTGGTACCATTGACTGTGGCATGCTGAAGCGTTGTTCTCGACAGTTTGTGACCCCAGTTCCCAACTCAATCGGGTCAATTGGGAGAGGTCAAATGGCACGACGTTGGGTAACGTCACATCATTCGAAACACCGCCCAAATTGTCGTGAGTAGCCATATCATACAACGCGAACTGCATGGTTAAAAATGCAGTTAATAACTATCCTGAAAAATCATAGCGTATAATAACCACCGATTGGAGACGGTTGCTACGCCCAGCCAACCGTGGTGGGCTTAAGAACTGCTTGTGGGGATGTGATTGCAATGGCCTCGGTGACTTCCCGTGCTGGCCATGCGTTTAAACTGGACGGAAAGAACTGCCGAACTAATCACCCGCTCTCGTTTTTAATTGTATACACTGATTGACGCCCTCGTCTGTTATTGTTTGATTCACCGACGATGAATGGCTGTTGTCCAAACTCACATTCCCGTGCTAAGGATTTCGCATCCTGTCATCAGCTTCCGGAAACGAGACTTACTCAATTCTGGACGCCAAAAGCCAAGTCACTATGACTTCGGAGATGACTGCCTATACAATAGAAGAATACGGCAATCCAGATGTCTTTACGGAGACAACAGTCGAGATTCCCGATCCAGAACCAGACGAAATTCGCATAGAAACTGTCGCATCGAGTGTCAACCCGGTTGATTACAAGATTCGCCGTGGGGACCTCCCCGATTTTAGCCCTAATTTCCCAGCGATTCTTCATTGTGACGTTGCGGGAATCGTAGATTCTGTTGGCGCAAACGTAGAGCGGTTCGAAGAGGGTGACGAGGTGTATGGGATGCCTGGTGGGGCCGGCCAGCAAGGAACCCTCGCTGACTACGTTACTGGCCATGTGGACACGTTTGCTCACGCGCCAGAGACGCTACCTCTCAAGGATGCAGCCTCCCTGCCAGTCGTCGCACTCACGGCGTGGGAGATGCTCGCAGACAAGACAAAAGTCGACATTGACGATGAGGTGATCATCTATGGGGCTAGTGGTGGTGTTGGTCACATCGGCGTTCAGCTTGCACGCTGGTTCGGAGCAAACATTACCGCAACTGGATCCTCAGAGGAAAAACGTGCCCTTGCGACTAAACTCGGAGCCGATGCGACAGTGGACTACACGTCGACCGATGTCGGGACATATGTGAACGATCATGCTAACGATCATGGATTTGACATCGTGTTCGATCCTATCGGAGACGACCATCTTCAAACAGCCTTCGAAGCGGTTCGTCCGTTTGGGACCGTTGTAACCACCGAATCGAGTTCAACGCAGGACCTCTCGGCGATGCATGCAAATTCGCTCGAACTAGGGGTAGTATTAGTCATCCTCCCGGTATTGCTGGGCAAACATCAGAGCCACATCGGTGAAGAACTCGAGACCATCGCGACACTTGTCGATGATGGTGCCGTCGAACCCCATATTGACGAACGATTCACTTTCGAACAAGTAGCGGCCGCACACCGTCGAGCAGAAAAAGGGAATTTCACTGGAAAACTACTGCTCGTTAACGACTGAACCACTGTCTCAACTATTTTCTCGCCCATATCAATCCGTTCGAAGCATCGACTAACATTTTATACCGAGCCCAACGACAGGCAGGCGTCACGAAGTACGACCCTGCAACAGAGGCAATCACAATCGCGCTGACCTGGAAGGCTTACCAGTAACACGGATGGGAGCAATTCAGTTCCACAGTCCGGCACGAACTCATTCACGCCTGGCAGTACCACGAGTTCGGCGACGCGGATCACGGGACAACATTCACCCGTTGGGGTCTGGATGACAGTCCCACGGACTGTTACACTCCCAACGTCTGTTCTACTGGTCGGGAACGGACAGTCTAGAGTTTGGACAAAGCAACTCTGGGTTGGCTGCGCTTATCCCCCGTGGACAGTCTCACAGTGCTTTACTACTCCACTCGCACATTCATTGAAACCTTGGTATCTCGTCTAGGGGCACCCCCAGTATAGCACCCAACTCTGCGTGAATCCAGTGGGCACCCCAACCAATGCATCCACTGGCACTCCCACTATCGTCGCTCGTTGCGTTTCTTCGGCCTGTCTCGATAGAGGGACTGTCGGAACTCGCTGCTCTTGGTGATTGTCCTGTGCTGTCTCACAGCCAGAAAGTCATTCCGCTGGTTTTATATCGTTGATCTGAAGTGAATACTGCTCGGGCAACTCATCAATCTTCACTCGAATCTTCAGCACTCGCTCTTGGACTGCCAATTCCTCCATCACCACAACCTGCGACCGCTTGAACGACGCATTTCCTGTTTTGATCTCACAGTAATATCTCGCTAGCACACGCCCGTCCCACCCATCTTTCGCCCGAACGATACAGTCGGGTGTCCACCGCTTTTCTCCATTTGGATGGTTAACTGAGATCGGCGCGCCTCTCTCGATCTCGAGGGCTAGCCCAAACTCTAGCTCACCATCATCGAATTCCATATACAATAAAACTATTTTACTAACAGAAAATATAATATTGTATTTATAAGAGTGTAAAATATATCTATACAAATCAATCTATTGAAGTGTGAGTCTCGTGCTTCCCACTGACTATCGGCTGCTGCCTGCATATCAGCGACGTGCATCAGCATCCGGACGTTCAGTGCCATCACGAGATTGACTTTCGTCCCGATCGGCAACACGAATCGAGCATCTTCTGGTGGCATTCCAAGCTCAAGCAATTCCTGATAGTCTTCGACTGAACTGCGAACGGATCGCCGGAATAGCTCTTCTCGCTTTGCAACCATCTCCTCATCGACCGTCCCCCCTTCTGATTGCGCCCAATCCAGTTCGCATCCGTCGCTGAGGGTGGTGTAACAACCATCGTTCCGGCTTCCACGTCGGTCAAATCGACCGGAACGCACGATGAACGGAATAAACGAATTAACTCTCATTTGTACCGAATCTCTTTCTATTGCTGCAACGATTACAGGATATGTTCACCGAGCTGGCTTCAAACATATTCGTTCTCTCAGAACCGTTATCATTTTACGGGCTCCAGATCGGTCGGAATATGGTTGTTGTTCGACTTCCGAATGGTGAGCTATTCGTAAACTCACCAGCATCATTGACCGAAGACAGAATTGCGGCACTGAACGATCTCGGGACAGTGAGGTATGTGACACCATCGAGTAAACTCCACGGTCATCTCCACATGAAAGACTACAAATATACATTTCCAGACGCGAAGTTATTCGCTGCACCTGGCCTTGATCGTCGCCGCACAGACCTTGTATTCGATGGTCTTCTTGGCAGCACCCCTGACGAACGCTGGAGTGATGTCATCGACCAGACGGCGTTCCTTGGCGCCTTTTGGATTACCGAAATCGAATTCTTTCATCGACCAAGTAAGACACTGATCATCGGTGATATCTGCTACAATCTCGGTCCGAAAACGCCGCTCAAAACAAGGCTTGCCACACAGCTTCTCGGCATGTATGGTGATCTATCTGTCCCCCTTGATCTTCGGCACATGATGAAAAACGAGGCCGCAGCACGCCACTCAATCGACCAGATCCTTGAGTGGGACTTCGAACGAGTCATTGTCGGCCACGGTAGCGTTGTCGAGCACAATCCAAAGCGAAGGTTTCGTGAGGCGTTCGATTGGCTATATTGACCGAGTAAATTCGAATTCTGCATGATGTTTGGCCTCTAATATCGCCAGCTTGCTCAATGTCGATCTCCGGGGTTGAATTGGGTAATAGAGACATGACTGGATCAGTTGTCTTTCCCTACTCGGGCACACTATGGCACGCGTTTGAGCAGGAAGGAGGGGTGGCGAGGAGAGGGCGTGTGGATCGGGAGTGATGGTGCCAGACCCACGCGAGACCCATTCAGGGTGTCAGAGGCAACCGCGCCACATCTACCGGCTTAGTGGGATTCGATAAATGCTTTGTGCTATTGTTAAAAGATAAGACAGTCAAATTTCCTTTGAGAACGACCGAGTATGGTCAGCTATCACCGTGTCGAGTGCTGCTGTGACTGCATCAACATCCTCGATATCGTCACGATCACACCGGAGGTTCTGACGCCACCATCCCTTTCGGTGAATCACCAGTGCCTCGTCGCTGAGTGAATAGCCCGTGAGCCCAGTCCACGGTCGGAACCGATGCAGCATCGGTCGATCAACAACGAGGCCAGCATCGGTAACACGAAACGTCCGTGGGTTCGCTGCGCCTGCAAGCGGTGCCCAGAGCACCATTAGCAAGTAGAGATCTCCGGCCCACTCGACGCCAAACACAACCTGCGCAATGATACCAGCACTACCACCGATAATCGCGATAATCATCGTACCAATTGCAATCCACCGCCACCGTTGTGGCCATCGTCCTTCCCACGCTGTGATCTCAGTCGTCCCTGCAAGCGCAGCAGTTGTGTATCTATTTCGGCTCATCGTGACAAGAGGCAGACCCGTAAACATCCCACCGATCATTGTCACCATTGCAAGTACAACTGCAATACTGGGTGGCGAAATACCGATTCCTGCTGCTGCAAAAACACCGACAAAGGGGATAAATGGAACCGCAACGAGTAGCCAAATCATGTTGTGGCGACCAAGCCGAACTGCGAGTCCAGGTGTGTGAGAAATCAGCCACCCAGCAATGATTCCCAAGAGGGTGACAGAAACGAGAAAACTGACGTACAGGGTGGCACCGTCCGCACTCACCGTTGAAATCCCCAGAATGGCTATCGGGGTGAGGAGGATGGCAACGTAGAGACCAGCGACGAACGCATACAACGTATCGGGGCGTTCACCGTTCGATAGATCACCCCGAGATTCAGTACGTGTCGCCATACTCACTAGTTCCTCGCAGTTGTTGAAAATACTACCGGACGAATGAGTCCACGCTGGTCTTTTTGTCTTTTCTAAGAATTTAAGGGGTTGAAATGTACTTTCATTAGTAGCGCATACTAACTTCTGAGAATCTTCTTGAAGATCCTCTCTTACATGCTCCATTCAAACTCTGTAGCGAAAGCCTTAGGAGAGATTTGAACTCTCGGCCGACTCCTTACAAAGGAGTTGCTCTGCCAGCCTGAGCTACCAAGGCACTCTCAAAATAAGTCATCTTCGGCAAAGGATTTTCGTTTCACATCTCAAAACCAAGAGGCTAGAACTTGCTTGGTTACCTTACTTTATCGGAAACCGCAGTAGTGCTCCAACACCACTGAAGGCAGTCACGAACTGGGATCCACGTTCGGTATCACTGTTTATCACATATCCGTTGCCACCCTGCTGTTCGACAGCTGTTTCCAACTCTTCTCGTTGGTCTCGCGGTACTGTCGATGCAATAAGTATCGACTCAACCGCTCCGAAGTCGGTCGCTCGCTCTACCTCTTCGGCACCATATGCAACCAGATCGCCATTTCGAAGCCGCGAATAGAACTCATCAAGGTGCTTGCGTCCTTCTCGCTGTTCGGCGTCGAGCAGTTGCTCATCCGCTTTCTCGACAAGCTGGTCCAACCCTTGCACAGTTGCATACTCAACCGAGTACGTTCCGAGCAGCCGATTGCGCAACCGATGGTCAAGGTAGCTGTCCGAGACGAACTGCTTTGCCGTCGCGAGCGTTCCCCCAACGACAAGGCCGGTAACCGTGCCCTCGTTACCGGTAAACGCATCGGTGGCGATATCTCCGACTTGCTGGAAGAACTCGTGGACTTGCCGTTCGCGGTCGCGCTCGAACCGCTGTGCAGACTGACCACCCGCCCGCGACTTCCCCATTACTTGGCTTTCGAACGTCTGTATCGGGATGATCCGTTCTCCAACAAGTCGTCCGATGGCAGCGCCACCACGTTCGATGACGATGAGTCCAAAGGTCTCATTCGGCGTCACTGCTTCAATCAGCGGTGTGAGATCAAAGTGATCGTCACATCGGTACGTCGACTCGGCCACTGGAGTCAGCAAGTCATCGAAGGCAGTCGAGATTAACTCACCCTCAACGACACCTGCATAGACCACGAGTCCATTCTCTGGTGTCCTTTCGTATCGACGGAGGATCCGCTGGACACGCTTGAGTGCTTGCTGAACGTGGTCTTGTGTCTGGTCGGATTTGATATTCTCAGCACTCGCGTATTCCTGGGCGATTCGTTCTCGAATTGAACCCAACGATTTGCCGTTGGGAACGGTAACGGTGACGAGCTCAGTACCGTCGCCGGTGAGTGACTCAAGTTGGTCGATCTGGTCGCGAAGATCGTATGGTTGTGACATTGTATACTGGTGGCTTATGAGTAGTTGATTGGCGATCCCGTGAGGCCGACCTAACGACCCCTGCCACCAGCTATGAAAACAGAGAGATGCCGCTCATCGACTGCAAGACCGTACTGATGCACGAATGTGAGCGGTGCATATCATAACACAGGAACCGCTCAGCTAAAAGAATTCTGGAGAGTTACGCCTCTGTATCGACTGGCACCCGCTCGAATCCCATTGTCGAAAAATCACTGTCGAAGGCGAATAGATGCTCTATCTCGTGCTCTCGAGCAAGCACCGCACTCGTCTGATCGATAAACGAAATTTGCTGGTCGTCGAAACGCTCGAACTCTTCACAAGCTGAATCAAACGTCTGTTTACCTACTGGGAGGATATTGAACGTCTTCGACTGCCGAACCGTCGAAAGCGCTTCAACAGCTGCTGTGTGTCCAATCTGGTACAGCATGAGTGTCGCAAACTCTGAAAGCACATACCGACTGGTGAACACCGGTCCATATTCACCCGATTCCATCCCATCGAAGACTGCATTCGCTGCGTCGTGATTCACATCATCCTTATCAAAGGCAGCGTACAATCCACCAGTATCCACGAACAGCGGCAGTGGACGACTCATTCTGAACCCTTCCCATAGAGGATATCATCCACGTGCTCAGACGCATCAGTGGGCTCTCCAGAGCTGTAGGTCGTCCGTGAAAAGACTGGGTCACTCGGATCAACCTCATTCACCGAATCCTCATCGACTAGCCACCACACGACTCTTCCAGCAGTCTGGCGACTCTTCACTCGACCCTGATCCTCGAGTTGCCCAAGCTTCCGCCGGGCTGTCTCTCGTGAACACTCAAGGGCATCGGCAACATCACCGGAGGTCACCACTGGTCCCTCCACTTCCTCGAAGATAGCGAGTACGTCGGCGAGCGTCACCGTCTCGACGTACCGCCCAGAATCATTGCGATCTTTGGACATACTCTACAGTACACACTACCGAAGTATAGTCCTGTTGGTGTATGCCATGTGGTGAATACCAACCTTTATGGCCATATGGCGGGAAGACCGGTGCCCTCGGGCGTGTGTAGAAACGCGCCGGGTGTTGTAGCACCCGGCACCGGTCTTCCAAATACCACGGCTAGAAGACCATGTCAACGAAAACGTCTAGTGAACTTGAAGCTGACGACACGGCACAGAAAACAGACGACAAAACGCCCGAGAACTGTGGCTGTGACGGTCTTGATAACTTCCCGTGCTGGGAATGCGTCCGAACCGGTCGCAAGGAACTGCCGAACTAACCACTGCTTCAGCCCTTTTATCTAGTAGAGATTCCTATACAGGCGAGAATCATCTTATCTATAGCGATAACGTACCCCTCCTCGGGCAAAAACAATGAACGAGCAGGATCAGATGGAAGCAGAAAACAAAGAGATTGTACGTAGCCTCATGGAGGAAGTTTTCAACGAGAAAAACATTGAGGCCGCTGACGAATTCTTGGTTGAGGACTACTCGGAGTATGCAACTGGGAATGGGGAATCATTCCAAAGCCGTGAGGAGTTTAAAGCAGGGAATGCAGACTTTTTCGCTGCATTTCCCGACCTCACTGTCACGGAAGATGGATGCATTGCTGAAGGGAATACCGTTGTATATCGGCATACTTTGACCGGGACGCACAAGGGAGAAATAATGGGAGTCGAACCGACGGGCAACGAGATTACCCTAGAGAATGCTGGTGTCTTTCGTATTGAAAACGGAAGAATCGTTGACCTCTATCTCTATGCGGACAATATCAGTCTGATGCGCCAACTGGGAATCGTAACTGAAAATTGAGGGATGGTAATTAAAAAACTAATCTTTCATATCATTATGACGAGCTTGTCGACACATCGTCAAGAACGATACCAACATTATCCATCCTAATGGATGTTTGGCCAACTGTTTGCGTGTGGCCGTCGATGGTGAGCGTTACTCCGTCGATGTGGATTGTCGACGAATCGATTGTAAACGCTCGATGGTCAATCGAAGTGGTCGGAAACCCCGGCCCCGACAGGTGTGTGTCTTGGATCTGAACCGTTCCATCACTAATTTGAACCTGGTGCTCCCTTCCCGCGTGATCATTCACGTTAGTTGCTGGATCGCCCCCGGAGGCTGTGGCACCCATCGCTACGGATGTGAGGAGCACCGCGCCCACCAATAAGCAACCCAGCCGTTGTATTCGTCCCATTGCACATTGAGGGTGACCACCACTCTTGATAACTTCCGTCGACTGTTTCGATTTTCAACTGAACTGTTATTTTCGAAGGTTTGATCAAGTGGGATAAACGGTGCGATCCTAACTCATACAAATCGGACCTCTCATTGGCTCTATAGCGAATTTTTGTAGAATCCTGAAGAGAGCCATCGTTTAGATCGTTTGTATCTTTTCCATCCTATCTAATATTTGTTCAGATGGGAATGAGATAATTCTCTACAACTACGATGAAATGGCTTCGTATAATCCGATAAGGAGACACTTCTGAGTGTAATTTGGGATGCTCTGATTGGTCGATGACTCATCGCACTGGGTAAGCCATTATCCGGCACCAATCTCCCTCTTTACACTCAAAAAAGCAAGGAGCGCAAACTCGCCTCAGACCGTGACACTGTCAAGACGGCACAGAAACGCGCACAGGCCGAACAATTCTCCTTCGACGTGGGTGCCTCCAGACTCGTCGAAGTGATCAACGAGAGCCACGAGAACCCGGAAGAGCACCAATACACCGTGTCCATCGACAACGTGACTCACGAACTGATGGCCTGCACCTGTCCGCACCACGTCCACCGGAACGCCTACTGCAAACACATGGCCGCCGTCGAAACCGCAACCGAAGAGGGAACCTACCCGTGAAGCTATTCGAGTGACTCACATGCGATGCCGTCATTATCGGCATCGAGCCGATGTGGGTCACTCGGATCCTGGTCGAGCACGGCCTGGGCTTGTTCGTGCGTGTCGAAGTGACTGCAATCGTAATCGCCATCTGATGGGAGTGGTGGGATATCGACTTCGTCGCCTCCACCAGACGATTCCTCCGTTTTTTCAGGTGTTGTCGTCGGTACCGGGCTTGGTTCTTCGAAGTCCCACAGCCCAACATCATTCTGCTGGGCGTTTGCTTCAACTGTCGCGAACTTGCTCTGTTTCGAGAATGAACTGTCGTACAGCCGAGCATAGCCGTCGGTCAGTAGTCGCTGGTTGAAGTTCTCACCGTCAACATAGATATAGACCAAGAGTCTTCCATAGCTCCCTCGTCGGTCGGCTTCCGGATCGGTCTCTATCCGGATTGTCTTCCCGTCCAATTCGTCAGTCGCAAACCGACTTGCCTGTTCGCCCCATTCGTAGAGATGGTCGCGTCCAGCCGTCGAATCTGGGATCCCCTCAAACTCATCGGGATTGACTCGACTTAACGTCGTTTCTGGTGTATCAACTCCTAAAAGGCGGAGTGTGTCGGTTTCACCGTTCGGGAACTCGACTTCCATCGTGTCCCCATCGATGACTCGGGTGACAGTGACTGTCCATTCTGTTCCGCTCCCTGGCCCACGTGCTGCTTGAGTCGTCGGCGTAGGGATTGGCGTTAGTGTCTGAGTGGTTATTGTTGGGATGTTCGTTGTCTTTCTCGTTGTGGATGGTGTTGTGGTTGCAATTGTGGTCGGCTGTTCTGTTGTAGCCTGTACTGTGGTCGCTGACTGAGTCGCCGTAGTTTGGACTGTAGTAGTGGTCGTTTGAGTCGTTGTCACTGATGCCGTTGCCCGTGTAGTACTTGTAGGTGTTTGGGTCGTCGATGCTTGCGTAGTAATCTTTGGCGCTTCATATGGAACTGATACAGACCAAGTCTGTATTTTGTCGTCAAAGAGCGTATCGCGGTCAGTGAGCGTTACAGATACGTTGAGTTTGCCTGATTTAAACGACCCCAGTACAGTCGAATTTAGCGGAATTACTGTCGTTGTCGATGGACCCCGTTTGACATCGTCAGTCTGGAGTACTTCCTCACCGCTGATCTGAACAACGTAGTATGGCTCACCGTGGTCACCGGTATCAGCACCCTCGAGAGTGGTGTTTGATTGGATTTGTAGATCAAATGCTGTATAACGTCCATCGCCATCGGAATCTTTCTTGTTGATAACCGTAACCTTCCCGATGGAGGGTGTCTCTGTTGTTTCTGATGATTTCGAGTTAGCTATTTCTTCCGAAGATGAGGTCGTTGTTGTCGTCGTCTTTGATTCAGTATTAGCACTGCATCCTGCGATAACGAGCATTAGCGCAAGTGCTACAGAAATGAGCACTTTCGAATTGTTCACAGAGACTATACTAACTCTAGAGAGATAAATCTATATCTATTCTATGAGTCATCCAACCCATCATTTTCAAATTTTCATATAAAAAGATAGTAACGATAAACGATCCTACTATATGAGAAGTTTTAATTCGGCGCATTCTAACCCACTGTGACCATTCCAAGTCCAGTCAGTTAGAGTAAGGTAAACAGGAGTCGTCATCTACTATTCACTCATATTTGATTACTTTTGATGAAAGTCCGGAGAAGGTGGTCGATTACAAATTAGTGATAGAAATATTCTGAAAATAAATCTTGGACAGAAAGTGGACTTTCCTATCCATAGAATAATTGACGTAAGAGAGATTTTCTGCTAAACCACTGCGGAGCTAGTATGGGATGTTCTTACTCATCGACACCACAGTAGTCAACAGCAATCCCAGCGATCGTTTTCGCTGTCTCGAGTAATGCAGGGACCGTGGTGTGTTCATCAGCACCGTGAAGATTCCAGCCTTCCGGACCGACTGAAACTGCATCAGTATCGTAGTAGAGTGCGTAAAACCGCTCATCGAGTGCGGCATTGCCACCTACAAATGACCCAGATTCTCCCGTAACTCGCTCAGCATTTTGCTTTGATATTTGTGCAATCTCTGCCTCGGGACTGATCTCATGTGGAACTGCCTGCCACCCAAACCATTCAACCGATGGTTGGTGGTCCTTGAGCCAAGGGTCATCATTTGCTGCCTCTCGGATCGTACTCTCGATCTGCTCTCGAACCTCTTCTCGACTTTCACCAGGTGGCCATCCGACACGGCCTTGCAGAGTCGCCTTACTAGGGAGTGTCGAAGGCCAATCACCGGCTTCGATCATCCCGATATTGATATTCGTCACGTTCCCTTCGAGGTCTGGATCACTTCGATAGGCAGGTTCGTAGTCAATTTCGGCTTTTCGTCGTTGATCGAGCTCTTCAATCGCTTGGTAGATCTTCGTTGCATTTCCAATGGCATTGACTCCTTCGTGGCCCCAGGCAGCATGAACACTTTTTCCAGGCACCTCTACTCGGAAATACATGACTCCCGCACTTGCAATACCAATATTTGGAATATCGAACGGCTCAGCGATTACAGCTGCATCAGGAACATAGCCCCGTTCAAGGGTAGATAAGGCACCGCCGATACCGCCATCCTCTTCCTCAACAACACTTTGGAAGATGAGGTCTCCACCGAGCTCAACCCCTGTCTCTTCAATTGCTTCGAGCACAAGTAATATTGCTCCTAACCCACCCTTCATATCGGCCACACCACGCCCATAGATGTTGTCTCCTTCCTGGGTCACCGTCCACGGTTCCCGTTCCCACTCGCTCTTAGTCACATCGACGACATCGATATGACCACCGAGAGTAAGTGTTGGGCCATCTCCCCCTTCGATCCGTACTGCAACGTTCGGTCGACCTTCGTACCCAACAGCATCGTATGAAGAGGTTTGAAAATACCCCTCGTGATCTGTAAGTTCGTCTGCAGATGGTTCCCAGACATCTGGTTCATACCCAAGTGACTCAAGGTGGTCAATAACGACCGCTTGTCCGGGCTTTTCGTCGCCAGTTACCGTCTGGGCTTCGACGAGGTCGGTTACCAATTCTATGAGATTTGTCTCTTTCGCGTCTATCGCTTCTTCGAGTGTTGCTTTAGTGGACATTGTATGTATTGTGAGTGTCTATGGTTGTTCTCGACTGCTAGTTAAGCTACGCAATTCGGTGCCTATCATACCCAATTACGAAGCCAATTGGTGGTGGCCAGCTCTCCCCTCGGATCTGAGAGTAGCCTCCGAATTGAAGTACCACTCTCATCGGTCGAATAGCTCCTGGACTCGAGATCGAATGCCGAAATCACTCCCAGCAAGCCCATTCGGGAAGAACAACGTCACGATGACTAACAAGGCACCCCAAATGATCAAACGAACCTCACCGACATCACGGAGCATCTCTGAAAGGCCGAAGACAGCAACCCCACCGAAGACGGCACCACCGATCATCCGTGGGCCGCCAATGATACCCATCGCCATTATCTCGATCATTTGAGACAACTGAAGCATCGGAGGCGAAATGATGAGGAGAGTGTATGCTTGCAGTGCGCCAGCAACACCAGCGATGGCCGAGCCAATAACGAATCCAGAGAGCTTGTAGCGAGGGACGTTATTTCCGAGCATTTCTGCAGCTTCTTCTGATTCACGAATCGCACGAGCTACCAAGCCAAATCGATTGACGAGAAACCCATACTGAACAATCATGAGTAACACGACAACACTCACGACGAAGTAGTACATGAGCAGTTGGTCACCACCAAAGAGAGGTGAAAAATTCGTGTACCCAGTTGGACCACCGGTCACGTCCCGGAGAATGATCGTCCCCCGGTAGATGATTTCGGCGTAAGCCAATGTCACCATACCGACATAAGCTCCTTTGAGGCGCAGTACGGGATATGCGATCGGAAGGCAGAACAGCATGGCGGCAACCCCGGCTATGAGAATGGACAGGAGTGGTGGCACACCGAATTCTCCCACAAATAGTACAGCCGCATAGGCCCCGACGCCATACAAGGCGACATGGGCAAATGTAAAAATCCCGAAGTATCCTGCAATGAAGATCCAACTCCCGACTAAGAGCACGATGATGAACAACTGCATAAGGATCTCAATCCCATAGGACGTGAAAATCAGTGGAGCAATCGCGGCGATGAGTCCACCGAGAAGGAAAAGAATCCCATTCCGGGTTCCAGCGTCTTCTCTGAGCCGAGTAGTGGTTCGTCCGAATGCAGCACGGAGAGTCTGACCAATCATCCGCTAATCCACCCTCCGATACCGTCCGGTGTAGCAACCAAAATGACGATCATGATCACAAACAGGATGATCATTGCCGTTTCGCTCGCAACCCAGATCATGCTGATGCTCCGAATCACGGCAAGCCCTATCGCCGCGATTAGCGTTCCCCGGACACTTCCAAGACCACCGACCATCACGACAATAAATGCTAGTAGAAATGGATACCACCCGACTGATGGATAGATCGCAAAGAGTGGCGCAAGAAGTACACCGGCTAACCCCGCAAGGGCAGCACTCACCCCAAAGGTAATTGCATAAATTCGCTTCGGACGGACACCCATGAGAAGTGCTGTTTCACTATCCTGTGAGACCGCTCGAATAGCGAGTCCTAGCTTCGTTCGAGTGATAACTAGAAACAGCAGGCTTAGCGCTACGACCGAGATCAAAAAGATCAACAGCCGTTGTGCATTCACGCTGATGCCTGCTACCTCCCATGCTGCATTCGTTATTTGGGGGAATGCACGTCGACTCGAGCCGATCTCGACGAGGATCGTGTTTTCGATGAAAATTGCAAACCCGAGCGTGATTACCATTGACGAGATATCAAATTCTTCTCGGTCTCGTAGCGGCTCGATCAGTGCATATTCGATAATCCATCCGACCACAAACACGACCACAATTGAACTGAGAATCGCGACCAAAATACTACCAGAGATCTTCAACGCGAAAAATCCGACGAATCCGCCGATCATAAACAACGCCCCATGGGAAAAGTTGAGAACACGAGCGACACCCCAAATCAGGGTCAGTCCAACTGCAATCAATGCAAGCTGTCCCCCGAAAAACACACCATTGACAATTTGTTGAATAATGAGTTCGAGACTAACCATACTACTGCTCCCCCCTCGTGATCGCCGTACGATCAGTCTTCTTTCGGTTGTGGGGAATGATCCGAGTGTTTATTTCCCAATTCATTCGTGCCGTTCTCCAATGTACATTTTCATGATATCGTCCTCATTCCGTAGTTCGTCTGTCCATCCTTCGAATACGACGCGCCCTTGGTCGAGGACGTAAACGTACTCGGCGATATCGAGGACCTTTCGGATGTTCTGCTCGATAATGATCATGTCCCGACCCTCGTCTTTGAGTCTAGCCACTTGTTCAAAGACGAGATCAACGAGATCTGGGGCAAGTCCTGCACTTGGTTCATCGAGGAGCAAAATTTTCGGATCGGCCATCAGTGCACGGCCAAATGCAACCATCATTTGCTGGCCTCCGCTAAGTTCTCCAGCTCGTTGATTTCGTTTCTCCTCGAGAATTGGAAACATCTCAAACACTGTCTCATACTGATTTTCCAAAAATGCCGTATCATCGATTAAGAATGCTCCAATTCGGAGATTCTCTTGGACAGACATTTCCGGAAAGACGTTCCCACCTTGGGGTAGCATGACTGCACCTTGTTCGATAATGTCTCGTGGATGGGCGTTTGTCACATCGTGATCCTGAATTCGGATCGACCCATCCCATACCTCGACGAGTCCGCAAATAGATTTGAGAAGTGTCGATTTTCCGGATCCGTTTGGTCCGATGATACAGTTAACACGATCGGGTTCGATATCGAGACTGATATCGTGTAGAACCTGATTTTCACCATATCCGGCGTCGACCGACTCTAAATTTACTAGTGACATTTTCACGTCCCTCCGAGATAGGCTTCACGAACTTGCTCATCAGCCTGGACCTCTTCAAAAGTGCCAGTCATTACTTGTCGTCCGGCGTTCATCACAATAACTCGTTCACAAAGTGCACTGATGACGGACATATCGTGCTCGATCACGAGAATGGCAGTTCCTCGATTGTTGATTCGTTTGATATCATCGATAATCTCATCCATGAGTGCGGGATTCACACCTGCAGCTGGTTCATCGAGTAGAATCAGCCCGGGATCAAGCATTAGTACACGAGCCAGTTCGAGGAGTTTTTTCTGTCCGCCACTGAGTTCATCAGCACGGTTTTCAGCGACATGATCCAAATGTAGCTCTTCCAGTAGTTCCCAAATTCGCTCATCCCGCTCTTCTGGCCCAACCGAGACGTTTGGGACCATCATGTTCTCTACGACAGTTAGCCGACCAAATGGCTTCGAGATCTGGAACGTGCGACCAACGCCACGTGTCGACACTTCGTACGGTTTCTTGTTCGTGATGTCCTCACCATCGAATATGATCTCACCATCACTTGGTGATAGAAACCCGGTGATGAGATTCAGTGTTGTCGTCTTTCCAGATCCGTTAGGACCGATCAATCCAACCAATTCTCCGTGGTCGATCGAGATATCGAGGCCATCGACTGCCAGCACACCCCCAAATGACTTCTTGAGGCCGTCCGTAGAGAGGATTTGATTTTTACTCGTCGGTGAGGTGTGTCCGGCCATTATCCGTCTCCCTCCACGATTCCTGTTGGTGGATAGGACCCAACCCATGGCATTGTTTGTTCGACAAATGCACTCGCTTTGAGTACGTCCCGATCACCGAATCGAGGTCCAATCAATTGCATTCCAATGGGAAGGCCGTCATCAGAGAATCCGATTGGGATAGATCCTGCTGGATTGCCGCTCAAGTTAAGCAACCATGTGAGAGTCCATCCATGCATTGGATGCACCGAGACGCCGTCGACAGTGGGGTGATTTGTATCTAGCTCAAATGCGGTTCGACCAAGCGTTGGTGTAGCTAGGATATCGAACTGTGCAACAGTTGATTGAATCTCTCGATAGACTGATGTTCTAATTCGTCGAGCTTCGGCAAGTTCTCGAGTACCGATCTGTAGTCCCTTCTCAATGCGAGATTTGACTTCTGGAGTAACCTCGGTATCATCTGCTAATAGGTCGACGTTTGAATCTCGTTTTAGATTCTCGTAGAGCCCAACATAGCGAGCTTGAAGGATCCGTTCTAGTGCTTCGTGTCGTTCTTCCCACGTTTCTTCGAACGTGATGTTCACCGGCTCAACGGTTGCACCAGCCTTTGAGAGATTCTGTAGCGTGCTTTCAATTGAACTCTGTACTTCTGTGCTGATTACGGACTCACCGAAATCGATCGAATAACCAATCGATAGCTCCGATATCGTTTCATCAACAACATCTCGATACGAACCTGGAGCCTGTGGGAGACTAAACGGATCATTTAGATCAGGACCGGCGATTACATCCAGCATTAGTGCTGCATCTTCGACCGTCCGGGCAATCGGTCCCAGGTATGTGTATGGTAAGCTGTTCTCGTATGCGTCTACATTGGACGCACCATGTGGTACACGTCCAAAATCAGGCATTAGTCCATACACTCCACAGGCACTGGATGGGATTCGTATGGAACCTGCCGCATCAGATCCGAGTGCAAGCGGTGCAAGACCTGCAGCAACTGCAGCGGCGCTGCCGCCAGATGAGCCGCCAGTTATCCGAATGAGATCCCATGGGTTGGTTGATGCTCCAAAGACCGAATTTTCAGTTACGGTTTTTCGGCCGAATTCGGGCGTATTTGTTTTTCCAAGAATAATTGCTCCTGCGTCTCGAAGCCGTTTGACAACTGTATCATCAGCGGTAGGGACGTAATCAGCAAACGAGGGCGAACCAAACGTGGTACGTACACCGTTGACTCGTGTAAGATCCTTGATGGCTATTGGAATTCCATGGAGCGGACCCAATTTCTCACCTCGCTGGATTGCTTGCTCGGCTTCCAATGCTTCCGAACGTGCACGCTCATCACATACCGTAACATAGGCTGTGAGCTGGTCGTTGATCCGGTCGATCCGATCGAGGAATGCATCAATGACTGTAACGGGTGAGAGATCACCGTCTTTAATACGGTCCGCAAGGTCGGTAGCAGGAGTAAAGCATAGTTCCTCACTCATACAGACCAACCCCCTGCAGCAGTGATTGATCTCTTAACTTCGGTTCTCTTTGGCTACCGATGGGCCCGTGGTACAAGTCGTAGAACTGACCACGTGACACTCCTCGTTCCAACTGGGTCCCTCGAGGTGGTGAATTAGTCAAGATCATATTTGAATGAGTAACAGTACTTTTCGTATCCTAATTGTTCATAAAAACGATGAGCGTCGTCACGCCACAATCCTGATTCAAGCTCAACAGCATCGCAACCCTGTTGTTCAGCCCATTCGTGCACGAACAACAGAATCCCTTTACCATACCCTTCGGAACGACGTGTTTCCGTGGTCACGAGGTCGTAGACATATGCATGCCGTCCCAAATAGAAGTTCGTCGAAATTGTGACGCCAGCCACTGCCACTGGTTCGTTTTCTTCAAAGCCCACGAAGAGGTGATATCCTTCTTCGGCCATCTCGGCATACAAATCGTCAAATGAATCTGCAGTGAGGTGGGACCGAAGCTCCTGAAGGATTGGGAAAGCTTTTCGACGTTCTTCCAGTGTTGTAGCCTGCTCAATTTCCACTTTGATCACCACCTGTCGGGAAAAAGGCAGCTACCTTGCTCAAGTCTCTCATTGAGTTAATAGACACCCTCGTCTATTTGTTTGGCTGCTAGCTTGGGAGGCCAGACAAAGTTCAAATTACCATCAATTATCTGATATCCGAGTGCCGACTGTGTTTGTGGATCTCCCCATGCTGCTTGATGGTTTTGCTGGAATTTGATGTATCCACTTCCGCCCTTGACTGGATCGTGATTGAGGACTTTTTTAGCCCATTGATCGTTACTCGCCGATCTGAACGCCTCTAAGTCATCGAACGAACGAGCATACTCTGCAATCAATTTGATATTTTGATATGAAAGTGCCGCACTCCCAGTCATCTCGGCATCGTATTTCTTATTCCATGCTTGGAGCGCTCCTTGTTGTTTGAGCAATTTGTCTACGCGACCCGCATTCAACAGCGTAATCGCACCATTTGCAGCGTTACCTGCTGTTTGCCGAGCTTGTTCGATTGTGAGGCCATAGTTGTGGAAGAAATGTGTATTTTCAAAGCCAGCTCCAGCAAATTGCTTTGCAAGGTTACCAGCACCGGATGAGGATGTTTGAACACCCCAAACGATATCAGGATTACTCTGCTGGATTCGTGCGAGAAGGGAAGTGAAATCGGTTTCGTCTAATCCAACTTCGTCCTCCGAGATAACATTCCACCCGATTTTGTTCATTTCCCCTTTCATTAAATCCATAATAGAGAGTCCATATGAGGTATCTTCTCCGATCAACGCTATTCTCTTTTTCTGATATGGGAAGTAGCCGATCTTCTGCTTTTGAAACTGTGAAATAAGCTGCCGCCAACCCACCGCGTAAGCTTGCGAAGGTGGTGTCGTTTTAAAGACGTTTGTTAAGTTGTTGCTGTTAATCTTTTTGACAATCTCACTTGATACCGCTTCGTCGATGATCTGTGGCACATCGTGTTGGTTAGTTACATCGATTGTTGTCAACGCAACGTCACTATGAAATCCTCCTCCTACTGCATCTACATTCTCTTCTTGAATTAGTCGATTGACCTCGTTTCGACCAGCTGAAGGCTCAGATTCCGAATCGCCAAATACTAATGTGATGTCCTCACCATGTACACCATTCTCTTCGTTTATCATTTCGCGAGAAAGGTTCGCTGCCATCTTTTTTTGTTGTCCAATATTTGAAGCTGGTCCCGAAAACGGTCCGTAAAACCCGATTTTGAGGCCACCTCCTCCTTCACCTCCTCCAAACCCTTTGAGACATCCGGCTAACGCTCCAATGGCTCCTACTCCGCTGGCACGGAGAAGCCCGCGTCGTGTGGTGGCGTGGGACACGTTGTTAATACCCATGTTACTCAACTCAGAGACAAAGTATAAAAAACTATTGGCCAACATGGTTATCTGTCCCATTTTGCCTTCTAGAAACGAGACTTCGTCCGAGAATCCGAATTGAATCTAGATAAGATGTAAATACTATGGGTGAGATTGGCACACATATGCTGGAGATCAATTCGGAACGGTTTCACGAAACGTTCGAACGGTATTCAGAAGTTGGTGGGACCGCCAAAGGTGGTCTTAACCGATTAGCTCTTTCAGCAACCGATGGTGAAATCAGAGATGAATTCATATCGGATTTAGAGGCACTTGGATTATCAGTCCGGATTGATGAAGTTGGAAATATTTTCGGACGTCGATCAGGTACCGATCAATCAACCAACCCAATTCTTATCGGGTCACATTTAGATTCACAACCAAGCGGCGGCCGATACGATGGACAGCTCGGTGTTCTCACAGCACTGGAAACAATTCGAGTCTTCGAGGATTTGGACATAGAGACACAACGGCCTATTGAAATCGTCAATTGGACGAATGAAGAGGGGTCACGTTTTAAACCAGCATTGATGGGTAGTGGGGCATGGGTTGGAATTCATGATGTCGATGAAATTCTCTCAACCACAGATGAGCAGGGTACCTCAGTTGAGGACGCACTCGATCAAATCGGTTATAATGGAGAGACCCCGTGTGAACCAAATCAGATACCACATGCATACTTAGAACTTCACATAGAGCAAGGACCCGTGCTCGAAGAATATGAACGGGAAATCGGAATTGTTGAAGGGATTCTTGGTATGGCATGGCTCGAAGCAACGATCTATGGCGAAGCTGATCATGCAGGCCCCTCACCGATGCATACTCGATCGGATTCAATGGTTGCCGCAGCAGACGTAATTACGGGGGTTCGACGGCTAAGTACTCATCTTGGAGATGATGTGGTAACGACCGTTGGGGAAATGACCATTGAACCCAACTCGGTGAATGTAATTCCATCCAAAGCCAGTTTTACTATTGATCTGCGATCGTACGATAATGATATAATTACTCGTGGTATCGACCAGATCGAAGCCGAACTATCATCTGCCTGTTCTCGGGAGGGAACCGAGTATGATCTCGAGGAGCTATGGAGGATCCCACATACCGAATTCTCGCAGCAGATTTGCACTAATCTTGAGACCATTGCCAACGAACTCGGACGGTCTCACGAATGCATGATTGGCGGTGCCGGTCATGATGCTTCCTATTTAGCAGATTTGACCCAAACAGGGCTTGTCTTTGTTCCTAGTGCCGATGGCAAAACGCACAACGAACAGGAGTTCACTAAATGGGAAGATGCCGTCGCTGGGGCCGAGGTGTTTGCTAATACCGTCTTGCAATTGGCTGATTCAATGGAGACGTCACAATGAACACAATTCATGCTCTTTTATACACAACCGCGATATCGACGGAAAGTAAGTCCGAGAGGCGATGACGATGGATTCTCGTGATATTGAAATACTCAAGACCGTATTCGAGCTTGGTGATCCAAGTCCACGACGAATCGGAGAGAAACTAGAGATTCCAAAATCAACTGTTCATTATCGACTATCCAAGCTCCAAGAACGAGGTGTCCTTCGAAACGATCTCTATGAATTCGATTCGAAAGTTGCCGGATTTAGCATCACCGTGATCACAGAAGTTCTTGCAGAGTATGAGCCAGAATACCAACAACATGTTGGAGAAGAGCTTTCTGAGATCGGGGGTGTCTCTGAAGTCCATTTCATGATGGGTGACACTGATTTTATCGTTATTGCACATCTTCCAAACAGTGATCATATTCAGCGTTTAATTAACGAATACGAAATAATTGATGGGGTTGAGAGAACTAGCTCAAAATTCGTAATTTCGACAATTAAGGACGAACCAAACGTAATGCGGAACTATAATCTGGATACGCTCACTGAGATCTTGGGGTAGCAGATGTGGGGTTAATTCGAGTAAGTGTGGTTTTTCTCTATATTTCTTCTTGCCTTATTGGGTCTTCCAGTCACCGGTTGTTTGAGGTGACCGCGAGCAACTTGAAACACTACTCACCGAGACGGCAATCACACCCGACGATGACGAAACCCTGCTCGAACTTTTCGTCCTCTTTCGATTCATCGCGACACTTGAAGAACTCCACGAGACGAGTACCCAATTGGAGACGATCAAAACCGGTTGTCAAGAAGTCGCTCATCTCAGGAAGAATAATGGAACTGAGTTGCAGTCTATCACGACAACTCTGCTTCCAAGTGCGGTCTCTCCTTCCGAGCATTTCCAGATGATCAAGATGACCTCTCTCGAACGGAGAAAGTGCACACGACTAGCTTCGACATCGCCAATGACTACTTCCAGGACCGATCGTTCCAGACACACACTAGACGCCCCGATATTATCGTCCTCGAAATCGCACACCCAGACGGTGAGCAAGACTACCTCATCACCGAAGTCAAAAACAGCACGAATACGAAGACAATTCGGCAAGGAATCAAAGAGACACTCGAATACCTCGCATTCCTCCAGCAGGACGACGAATTCGTGTATGGTAGTGAAGTCTCTGAGGGGTACTTTGGCAACGGGTGGAATGGGATCATGGTCATCCAGGACGCCGTCGAAGAGACCGCGTCGCTCGAAGAGCAAGAAAATAAAATCAAGATTTTACAGGCTCCGGAAGTCGATACAGCACTCGAGCAGGTTCTCCAACAGTTTTTCTGAGATCTACTGCCCTACAACGGCGAGCACTACTGCGATTAGAAGGAATTCAGCGTGAGAATCGCTCGTCGTAGTACTGATCTTGAAGCCGTGACTTGTACTCATTCATTGCCCAATACATACACTGACCCCGTGCTTTCTGTATAGCTGAATCAATAGCATTCGTCTCGAATTGTACGATGAATGTGGTATAGCGATGAACTCGGACGTGAATGGTGCGGAGAACATCAGACGAAAAGTAACTCGGAGTATTGCCCGTGATGGGGGAGATAGGAGTACCGACTGGTTGGCACAGCCAGTGGTCCACTTGTTTGACCATCGTGAGGGCCGGTTCGCCCAACGAGAACAGGTTGGTAACCGCGAACCGTAATATCCAACCTGCGATCGGGATTCCTGCGTTGACGAGACGCAATGCGTCTCGTTCTTACACCAGAACGCTTCGCATTCTGGGGACATCTTTAGGCGCCGGAGGATGTCACCAAGTGCTGTTCGAGAAAATCACCCTCTTGCTCGACAACTTCTTCGAACAACTCATCGAATGCTCCAAAGTGATCAGTTTCGATCGTTATACACCTCACATCCCGAAGGCGAGCAACTGTGGCATCAATGGCGCTCTTCGGAGCGATCGTGTCATCAGTCCCCTGCAAGACAAGTGCCGGACAATCGACTTGGCGTGCGCTCGTGATGGGTCGGTAAAAGCCGAATGTAACGAATGCACGTGCAGCACATCGATTGACATCTGGATTATTCGCATCTTCGCCAGCAACGGCACTATGACCCTCCTTGGAACCGGGCGGAGCGAGTGCAGGTAGTTCGTCGGGATAGTCCCCCCAGATTGGTATGTAATAGGGATCTCGTCCAGTATACTTCCGGCCAAGATCTCGTAGTCCTGCCCACGTCGTTCGAAGGCCGTAGGCGACCCCCAACTGGCGGACAAAATACAGAATGGTCCGGGCTCCATCAAAAATTGGAGTCCGCCCAACATAGGCATCGACATCCTCCTGGGCAGCAGTGATTAAGGCGCCACCGCCTCCTAACGAGAAGCCATAGACGCCGAGTCGATCTCCATCAACACCCTCAATGGTTCGCGCATATCTGACTGCAGCTTGCCAGTCGTTGATCTGCCCGAATGGGAGAGCGACGTTTCGGGGCTCACCACCACTCTCGCCGAGTGAGCGATAGTCGAATAGTAATACAGCGATCCCCCGTCCTGCGAAACGCTCGGCAAATGCTGGAAGCCCAAATCCACGTGGTAGTCCAAACCCATTCGCCATCACCACTATTGGAGGATCTTTATTGGTCGTTGCTGCCTTGTCAGGGCGATACAGGGAGGCAACACATTTCGTTCCTTGACTCGTGAATTCCATCAATTCCGGTCGTATGGTTTCTCTTTGCCCCATAGCTTCTCAGCGCAGTACGCTAGCAAACAGCATAAACGATAGGCAAGCTAACTGATTCAGCAGCTGGATGGCCTGCTCCCTACTGTTTTGCAAACCATTGTAAGTCACTGAGTGACCCGTAGCGTTTTGTGCCACCTCTTCGAGTATCGGAATAGAACCCATGTCAACTACTAACGACCGCGTCGTCGTGGTCGGAGCTGGCGTCTCGGGGCTTGCCATTGCCCGCGAACTCGCACCCGATCATGACGTTATCGTCCTCGACAAAGGCGGTATCGCCGCAGATACCTCCTCTCGAGCGTCCGGAATGATTTCGCTTTCACTTGAACCGTTTCCCGATGAATGGGCAACCTTCGCCCTGTCACAATTTCGCGACCTCGACGGTCAGGGCGTCTTCTCGTTCACAGAACGGGAGACGGTTCGTCTCGTTCCTGAGGCGAACGCCGACCTATACACCGATCAAGCACCTGATGGTGGAGAATTTCTACCTCGAGATGCACTGAAGCGCAGATTCCCAGAATCGTTTGGTGACCTCTCTGCGTACGGAGGTGGTCTTCTCTACGATGGGACCGGTTACCTTGACGCACTCGACTATGCAATGACGTTGAAGTGGGCCGCAGAACGGAACGGAGCGGGCATCTTCCGCGACCACGAAGTCACGGATATCCGATCCAAAGACGGCACGGTGACTGGCGTTGAGACGGAGTATGGCGTTATCGACGCCGACCACGTCGTCTTCGCGACTGGATGGAAGACGCGCGACCTCCTCGCCGATCACGTCGAACTCCCAGTGAGGCCGCTCCGGTGGAACGCGGTCGTCATCGAACCGGACAACCCACTCCCGGACGATTGTCCTATGGGTTCTGAACCGACGATGCGGATATACTGGCGGCCGACCGATCACGGTAACGTGCTCGTCGGCGGAAACGAACACCTCCTCGATGACCCGGAAGGCACACCGATGAGCGTTCAAGAATCGTTCCGCAAAGGCGTGGTTGAGGACGTCGCACCGCTACTCAATGGGGCTGCTGCGGGAACTATCCGCCGAGAAGATTGCTGTCCGACCGCGGACTGTGCTTCCCCCGACGGCCTTCCTATCATTGACACCCCCCGAGAAGTACCGGATGGGCTCGCGGTCGTGACCGGTCTTCACGGCCGAGGCGTTATGCTTTCGCCTGTAACTGGGCGTGCCGTTCGATCGCTGGTTACCGGAGAGGAACCGCCCTTCCCGATGACGCAGTTTCGACTCAATCGGTTCGACAATCGATCCACTAATTTTGACTATCGAAGCCATTGGGGAACAGGGGAAGACGATTGAATACTGTAGTATATCAATGGTAAACAAGACACGGTTTTCATATTTGATTCATTAGAGGGGTGACTGAAATCGGAAGAAATACCGTAAACAACACAACACTGCCCCAAACACCAAAATAATTGGTGCAATGGGGTGTGATTAGCCGATCATTTGGGATGACCGAATGGGCAATCACAGGGGAGCTACAATGGTTGGGAGGATTTTCGGCGGATATATTCATTACGGCTACATTTTACGATAAGGCGGGCCGAGCGTTGTCATCCGATGGAATCGCAAACATCCCCTTGGCACCCAGGCGAACAGGTGGGTTCCAAATCGATTACCTGAATGGTAACGGCAAAGCTATAAAAGATTACAAACTAGCAGTTGAAGTGATCCAAAAATAAATCACGAACAGCGAACAACGACAAAAGCAATCGATACACCGACCACCGTTTCATTCTAATCGGATCTGCAGTCTTCAGCGCCAGTAGCGAATTCAGCGACTGTCATCTCCTGGTTTTGGGCCATTTCCCGAAAGATATCACCACCATTCACAATTGAGATACCACACTCATTAGCCAGCATTTCAGAGAGTGTTGACGTACCTGAGTCTGGTGATCCGGAAAGTGTGACGAGAAGCTGCTGTCCCATTTGTTGATTTGCTATTCTCGAAGTTATCTTTTTGGTGTGAATTCACTGTCTACGGTGTCAATCGGTTTCTCCTGCCCTTCATCTTCTTCTCATCGTTCTCCAAAAACACAACTTCTTCAACAATTTAAACTGTTCACGACGATTTTTAGTCAATTCATTCTGTTCAAAGTTGCAGCAAGTATCATTAGTGGATTAATAGCAATAGTGGAATCCTCGAAATGGAAGGGCGATGTCGAAACTAAACCGACGACAGTTCCTTCGGAAATCTACAGCCGCAGTCAGCGCGAGTACAGTAGTGGCCACAGCTGCGACGAGCCAAGTAACCGCCCAATCGACCCAAGAATTCGAAGAGAACGTCGAACAAGCGATCCACGATCGGATCAATGCCATCCGAACCGATCGAGGACTACAAACACTCGCGTATAGCAAAACCCTCGAACAAGTGGCTGATTACCACAGCCAAGATATGATCGACGAGAACTATTTCGCACATACTGCTCCAGATGGCGAAACCGTGGGCGATCGCTATGACAGATACGATACTTCATGTCAAACGTGGGGGGAGAACATATTATATAATTATGCCAGCAACAAATCCCCGGCAAATGCTGCAGAAAGGAGTGTTGAACAGTGGATGGAGAGCGATGGCCATCGACGCAACATTCTTTCCGAAATGTGGGCCATAGAAGGGATTGGTGCTCAGGTTGGGTCAGATGGTCGTCTGTACGTAACACAAAACTTTGGAGCGGGATGCCAATAACTGGCCGTAATGTCGAATCCGCTTGATATTGACTACATTACGTAGTTCTTTTTTGAAGCAGAATTCAAATTCCCGTTCGCGAACCAAAGGCACCAACCTGTTGAGACCCTTATGGACAAACTCACGTAGATCTGCCTCAGTCCAGCCAAGACCCCCAATCGTCGGAAGAGGTGTAAAACACGACCTTCTCGGCCCCGAAGTCCCGACACATGTCCCTCCATGTGGTGTTCCTCGAACGTGACCGGCGCCCACAGGGACTTCGACCCACCGAGCGCGGTCAACGCGAACCGGTTATCGATTGTCTCGTATCAATCACACAGTGAGAACTATGTCATCGTCAGCGATCTCACGAACAGTATCTTAAACTCTTATTGTCATGTGTTGTTTGCTACCCCACGAATGCTTTTTACCCCAATCACCGATGTCTATCCATGACCTTTGATTTACTAGTCAAAGACACACGAATTATCGACGGAACTGGTGCACCGTGGTTCCGTGGCTCAGTCGCTGTCACGGACGGAACGATCGACCAAGTTTTCCGCACACCATCTCCACGGGCTTCTGCGAAAACAACTCTCGATGGATCTGGACTCGTCACGTGCCCTGGATTCGTCGATACACACACTCACTCTGATCTCGAGCTATTCTCCGATCCCACACTTGCTCCAAAACTCCGTCAGGGAATCACCACCGAAATCCTCGGCCAGGATGGGTTCTCGATGGCACCTCTGTACCGAGACGATGTCGACGCCTGGGAAACGCATTTGAGCGGTATCAATGGACGACTCGATGGCGAGTGGAGCTGGAATAGTCTCGCAGGCTATCTCGATGCGGTCGCAAAACAGGATCTCGCTCCGAACATCGCAACGCTCGTCGGCCATGGTACGGTTCGATTCAATATACTCGGGTTCAGTGACACAGATCCGACAGCTGGAGATCTTGAGCAGATGGTCGAACACATTACGGAGGCACTAGATGACGGGGCGATCGGGCTCTCTACTGGACTCGTTTATCCTCCGGCGAGATATGCTGATACGGCCGAGGTCAAACGACTCGCATCGGCCCTTCACGACTATGGGCGGCCGTTCGTCGCGCATATACGAAACGAACGTGAACAGATATGGAGTGCACTCGATGAATTCATCGACATCGGCGCTGAAGTCGGGATTCCATTGCATCTCTCCCACTTCAAGCTCGCTGGGCCACCACAACAGGGCAAGGTTGACCGGGCATTAGCAATCATCGAGACGGCTCGTGAGCGCGGGGTCGATCTTACCGTCGAGCAGTATCCCTATACCGCAGGTAGTACGACTCTCACGAACGTCTTACCGCCGTGGGTACAGGCTGACGGCCCCGAGCAAACGCTTCGGTATCTTCGTGACAATGAGAGCCGCGACCAGATTCGACGGGACATAGAGGAGTGGCGCATCGAGGGATGGGAAAATAGAGGCGCCTACACTGGGTGGGAGAACATCGAGGTGACAAGCGTCCAGTCGTCGGCCAACAAATCGGTCGAGGGAAAGAGTATCGCAACAATCGCTGCCGAACGAGACACCGATCCGGTTTCTGTCATCTGTGATCTTCTCGTGGATGAAGAACTCGAAGTGAGTATGTTGCTTCATCAACTCACCGAAACCGACGTGCAGGAGATACTCGCCGACGAACGCGTCAATGTTGGCACCGATGGGCTGTTTGGGGGCCGTCCGCATCCGCGCGTTTATGGAACCTATCCGAAGATTTTGGGTCAGTACATCCGCGACGAGAACCTGTTGACGCTCGAGGAGGGGGTTCGAAAAATGACGTCACTCCCAGCCTGTGCGATGGGGCTCGACAGCAAAGGAGTACTTCGACCCGGGCTCGATGCGGATATTGTCCTCTTCGATCCACGAACGGTCGGCACAGACGCTTCCTATGAACACCCAGGACAGTTCCCGACCGGTATCCCGCACGTTATCGTCAATGGCGAAATCGTGGTTCGGGATAGCGAGTTCACGGATGCACGTCCTGGACAAGTAATCCGAAAATAAAAGTTGGAAAGGATACGGTCGGCTACCGGACTTTACCCCGGGCTTGAACCGGCCATACTTCCTCTACGGCACCATCCCTCACGCCGACGATAGTGTCGTGAAGGTTTATCGTCGTACAAACATGCGGAACGATGAACTCCAATCGATCGCCGACTCCGATTGGCTCCTCACAGTCGCTCGTATCGATCCACCCGTGTTCTTCAGACGCGTTTACATAGTTGATATCGTCTCGATTTTTCGGAACGGGCATCTGAGGCTTGTCGAGCGAGAGCGTCTTACTGCCGGCGTTGACCACGACACGGTCTTCCGTCGGTTTCGAGATGACGGTACTCACTACTGTGGCTGCACAGTCGTCTTTTCTGATATCGAACGGGCGATGTTCGAGTTCCCCGACGTCCATGAACGGATACATCCCCGGATTGATTTCGGTCACGATTGGATGCTTTCCGCTATATTTGGACGTTGCGGTTCCACCCACCTTGACTTCCTCGACCAGGATACCTTCGGCTCCGAGAAGATCGACCGTCTCTTCAGCGACGTCCATCGCGGCCATGCACTCATGTTCGTACTCGTCTCGTGCCGATGCGTTCCCCTTCACGTGTGCTTCGTACGCGAGTATGCCACGGAATTCCACGTGTGACTGTTCTTGGATGAATCGTGCGACTTCGAGAGCTGGCTCTCCGGGTGGAACACCGGTTCGGTTTAGCCCGACGTCGATTTCGAGGATGATGTCGATAGGTACGTTGTGTTCACTAGCAACCGCCTGCAGCGGTTCGATGTTGTCGATACTATCGACAGTAGTGGCAAACCTCTCCAACTTCTGTGCCAGCCAGACGAGTCGGTGTAGCTTTCGTTCGCTGACAACTGTATATGAGAGGTAGATATCATCGAGTCCGTTTTTTGCCATCACTTCGACTTCACTGAGCGTTTGGCAAACGATTCCACCGCCATTCGAGATCTGGTTTTGGAGACGCGCGATTTCAGCGTTCTTGTGGGTTTTAACGTGTGACCGTAACCGGACGTTGTGTGTCTCCGCAAAGTTCGCATATTCCCGGAGATTGTCTTCCATTGTGTCGAGGTCAACGGTCAGTACTGGTGTTTCGAGTTCGTCTTTGGACGAGAACAATGATGGTGTCGTCCAGTCTGTAGTTGGTGTGGTCATATTCTATCTTTTCAGGATTGTTGTAAATATCTCCACTGGGTTCACTATCATTGTTCTGATTATAGCTGTCGGATGGTCTCAGAGAGGACATTTACACCGAGGGGAAGCGCATCTTCATCGATATCAAATCGCGATGTATGATGGCCATATGGATTGCTCGCTCCGATACCAATGTATGTTGCTTGGCCACCGTTCTTTTGCACTTCGTTGATGAGGTAGGACGCATCCTCACTTGCGCCAATATCTGTACGATCGACGACTGTCTCTACATCCACGACTGAATTTGCAGCCTGCACAATGGCATCGACGAGACTAGAATCAGATTGGAACGTAGTCGTTTTCCCATATAATGCTGTATCACTCTCGACACCATGCATCTCAGCGGCATGGTCAACGATTCGATGTACTTTAGCGAGCATATAGTCGTTGATATCTGCCGTTTCTCCCCGGACTTCGACCCGCATTCGAGTTTCTTCAGCAATCACGTTCTGTGCGTTTGGCGAATGGACTTCTCCAACATTGATCCGAGTCGCTCCATCTTCGTGTCGTGGGATCGCATACACGTTTTGAATCGCTGTCGTGGCTGCTTGCAGTGCACTTCGTCCTTGATTTGGTGCTTTCCCAGCGTGAGCACCTTCTCCAATAAACGTCACATCGAGTTTTGCATTCGACAGGGGCCGTTCGTAAGCTGCTATCACTTTCCCAGTTTCATTATCAAGACCGAGATGAAGCGCAAGAAAATGATCGATGTCTTCGAGATGACCCGTTTTACTCATTGGATATCCACCTCTCCCGCCTTCCTCAGCTGGCTGGAAAAACAGCTTCAAATGACCATCAAACCCACCATTCTCATCTAACTCACGAGCGATTCCGATTCCAATCGTCGTATGACCATCATGTCCACATGCATGCATTACACCCGGATGACGGCTGTTGAATCCTTCGCGAGCTGGTCGATGCTCCTTCTCGCTTGCTTCGACTCGTTCGAGAGCATCCATATCTACCCGAACACCGACAGTGGGTCCTGCACCACTTCCGTACGTTTTCTCAGCTACAATTCCAGTGACGTTACCAATCCGGTTGAGATACCTCTCGGAACATCCTGTATCTTGAATACGCCGTTTTGCTTCCTGTATCTCATCCGCTGATGGTACCCCAAGCCGTTCACTTGTCTCAACTGCATCTGCTCCAAGGTGTAAAGTGAATTCTCGTTCTTCCAGTTCTTCTGCGACAAGCGCAGTTGTGCGAAACTCTTTCCAACCAGCTTCAGGATACGCATGCAGATCCCTTCGGATTTCTTTGAGCGATAATTCACTTGTGTATGCCATACCATTACATCCGGTAGCAAGTAGAAAAACGATTGGTAGCCGGCAGTCTGCCTCACTCAGTGTTCGTAGTAGCAGTCATTGGCGCCCAAAACGTCGGTTTTGTCTCTTTCGATAGAGACTGTACAACGCTTGCCATACAACTATAGTGAAACTTTCCGATGTAGCTTGTATGTTGTTCGAGTCAATTGGCAAAAGCTCCCATTCGTGGGCCGCGAAGACATACGAAGAAATTCAAACCATCGCAGAGCAAGAGGGATCAATACTGCTTATTCCGTTTGGAAGCATAGAACAACACGGCCATCATCTTCCTGTTAGCACGGACACGATTCTTGTGAATGCCATCGCACATGCTGGTAGCGAGCAACTTGAAAATGATATTCCGCTCCTGATTACGCCGACGCTTTGGGCGGGCCGTTCACCACATCATCTACCTTTTGGTGGAACAATTTCACTCGATACTGACACGGCACTCAAGACGCTTTGCAGTGTGGCACAAACAGGACTTGAAAACGGATTTGATGCGTTGCTCTTTGTCAATGGCCACGGAGGTAATATTTCACTCATTGATGATGCCGTCAGTGAGGTTGGTGCATCCAACCAAACGGCCGAAATACTTGGTCTCACCTACTTTCACTTGGCTAGTTCGTTTGTTGATGATATCCGTGAAAGCGACGTGGGCGGCATATCCCACGGCGGGGAACTTGAGACCTCCTTAATGTTGTATCTCCGTCCGGATCTCGTACGCGAGGAAACAATCACGGGGACACATCGTGAGTCGACTTATGAGACAGAAGCACGGGATTTGTTTGACAACGGAGCGCTTTCTGTCTATCGTCCATTTACGGAATACAGCGAATCTGGAGCGATTGGCGACCCACACCTCGCGACTGCAGACAAAGGACAACGATTCTATGATGGACTGGGCAAAGAACTCGCTAAATTGTTGGAGCAGATACACACCGAAACACACTCTTACTGAAGAAGGTAATTACACGGTTTCTGAAATATATTATTATGTATGTCGATATCCCATTGCATGCCATGACTGATTCGCTATATGGACGTGAAGGGAAGGATCTAACACTCGCTGCCGCTGGTGATGCTATACTCACACGGAAACAATCTGTCTACGACGATGATCAGTTTATCCAGCTCGTGAACACGGTTCGCGAGGCTGATACGTCATTCGTAAATTTGGAAGTCTTACTCCACGATTATGACGGATATCCGGCGGCGAACAGCGGGGGCACGTATATGCGAGCACCATCGTGGATTGCTGACGAACTTCGGTGGAGTGGCTTCGACATCTTTGCAGCAGCAACAAATCATACGGGTGATTTTTCACATGGTGGTATGGAAGCGACAATGCGAGCGCTTGATACACGAGATATTCCGTATGCGGGGCTTGGGAAGAACTTAGCGGATGCGCGACGGCCAGCTTATGTTGATACACCAGGTGGACGTGTTGGCGTGGTGGCTGCCTGTTCAACGATCACACCGGGGAGCGAAGCTGGAGTACAGCGTCCTGATATACAGGGCCGTCCAGGTCTTTCACCGTTGCATCTTGAAACCCACTATTCGGTGCCAGAGACGGTTCAAGATCAACTTGAATCAATGAGTGAGTCCTTAGGGTTAGAAGACATCAAAGACCGTCACAGGCGGCTTGGATTTCCTGTCCCGGGAGAGAACCGTTCGGAATTCTCGCTGCTGAATATTGGTGGGAACCAGCATCTACACTTCGAGAAAGACGACACATTCGGAATCACACAGCGGGCAAATAACGCTGATCGAACAGCAATCCTCGACCAAATTCGGCAGGCACGATCGCAATCCGACTGGGTTTTCGCTAGTCTTCACGTTCATGAGGGTGTCGGTGGTGTGATCAATGACAAGACAGTACCTGAGTTTCTCGAAAAGTTTGCCCGGGAGTGTATTGATGCCGGTGCTGATGCGTTTCTTGGGCATGGACCACACGTACTTCGTGGAATCGAAATCTACGATGATGCACCAATCTTCTACAGCCTCGGGAACTTCATGATGCAGAACGAGACCGTGACAAAACTTCCTGCGGAAATATACGACAAATATGATCTGCCCCAGTGGGATTCCCTTCCTGCTGATCTCTTCGATGCCCGAGTCAGTAACGAGGAGAATCAACGAACTGGATTCTTGGCAGACGCTGCCTTCTGGGAGACGATCTTGCCAGTGTGTCACTTTCAGGAAGGTCGATTACAGGATATTACTTTGTATCCAGTTGATCTCGGCTACGAACAACCACGACCACGACGAGGACGGCCGGTGCTTGCAACCGAAACCAAAGCGAGCGAGATTCTCGAAACGGTGGTGTCGTTGTCGGAACCGTATGGTACCGAAATCGCGATTGATGGCGAAATAGGTAGGATAAACGTGTAAACTACCCCATCCTGACGCTCGCTTACGCTCGCGTCTGAGGACGGGGGTTTAGCGCCTACAAGAGCTAAAGCACGCGTTCAATCATTTTCAAAATCGTGGTCGTTTGGGTCTCCCCTAATCGGTGTCTTCTATCGTGGGTGGTTGTCGTTGTTCGCCCTGGTCCATGGCGTGCTTCGTCTTTCGTTCGAGGTCTTCCAGGTTGTGTTTCCGTGCCGTTGCAAGTGCCTTTTCGTATTCCGGTTTTTGCATCAACGAGATGCCGAAGAACAACAGTATAGACATCGGTAAGCCGACAAAGACGGGGTGAAGCCCCATGTATTCAGACGTTCCCGCGAAGTATCCGATCCACCACCACGCGACTGTGAGTCCGGCGCCGACGATAAGGCTCCAGAATGCCGCATCGGACGTCCCTCGTGGCCAATAAAATGTCGCAAGCCATGGAACGAGGACACCGCCGGTCAGTGCAACTGCTCCGAATACGATCAGATCGATGATTCCCGGAACGATAAGCGCAAGTCCGAGTGAAAAAATCATCAACCCGACGACGGTGATCTGTGAAACCGTGGTTTGTTCATCACGTCCGGCATCTGGATTTAAATATCGGATGTATATGTCGTCGACGACGTTTGATGATCCGGAGAGCAGAAAACTATCACCACTACTCATGATCGCCGCTGCCAGTGCTGCCAGTACGACGCCGGCCAACCAGTCAGGTAGGATGTCCATGGCCATCTGAGGCATGATGAGTTGCGGATTCTGGATATCGGCATACATCACCAAGCCAATCGCGCCGATTATTAGCGGAACAGGGATAAACGCGAGTCCGATAATACCGTTCAGTGTCGTCCCCACGAATCCGTCTCGTGGGCTCTTTGCGGACATTATTCGTTGTAGATAGCCTTGCCGCACGAGCATCGTAGGAACGAGCGTCACGACGTACCCAGCAATGAGTGTCCACTTCATCGCAAACAGATCGAAGGCCTGTGGTGCTACGTCGGTGACCTGGGATGTCGCCGACGAAAAACCACCGAGATTCATCATCCCCAAAATAGCCAGCAACCAAAGTCCGACGAACAGGATACAGCCTTGAATAAAGTCCGTCCACATCACAGCTGACATCCCACCCATGACGGTATATGCTGTAATGATTATTGCACCGATGATGGCCGCCTCTGTGACCGTTATCGCATCTGCAAATAGAAAACTAATGATCGTCCCAGCAGCCAACCACTGTGCACCAAGTGTGCTGATGAATCGAAGCAAATAGAACGGAACTGCTGCTGCTCGGGTTTTTTCGTCGTACCGATCTTCGAGCATCGACGGAAGTGTGATATTCCGAGTTTTTGGAAGTTTGTGGCCCAACAGGAAAGCTACGATGAAGAAGCTGAATATCGCGATACCGTAACTCCAGAACGCGGTGATACTCTCAGCTTCGAACGTAGACGCCGATAACCCAATCGTTCCCCCTGCTCCGATTGCTGTTGCAAAAAACGAGAGGGCAATAAGATACCACGGAGCCCCCTTACCAGCCAAGAAAAAGTCTTCAAGGTCAGCGATCCCTTTTTGATGGAAATAGTATCCAATTCCAAGCATTCCGAGGATGTAAACGATAACAATACCAACGATTATTTCTCGAACCATGTGGTAGTGAATCACAGCCAAAGAATATAAAATTCATCATAGGAGGAAATAGTTTATCGTCTATCAATTATACGGAAAAAGTCGGAGAAATTCTAGGAAATGATGCTTCTTTGCGAAAGTGTTTAACGCAAGTGAAGAAACGACCGATTATTCGAGAGTGCCTACTGTCCGAAAATCCCGTGCCGTGAAGTTGCATGTGGAGGGATCTAGAAGTCCTACAACGGTACACAGTAGATTACCGAGTAGCGGGTGTAGGTGAGAAGTTGAAAATCAATCGCGGTGAATATCTCTACTAATCATGCAGTTGTGGTGTCTCCGGGATTTTGGCATTTTAACAAGGAAAAATCAACTAAGGATTAATTTTTCCCGATTTGGTTAGGATAGTTTTAAAATAACCACCACACTTTAACCATAGTTCTGTGAACGAG
Organism: Haladaptatus caseinilyticus; assembly: GCF_026248685.1. Classification (NCBI taxonomy): domain Archaea; kingdom Methanobacteriati; phylum Methanobacteriota; class Halobacteria; order Halobacteriales; family Haladaptataceae; genus Haladaptatus; species Haladaptatus caseinilyticus. The sequence goes on from NZ_CP111042.1 coordinate 175,141, forward strand.
GGAAGTACATGCGACTCGTCCGCACACTCATTAAGGACGAGGACAAGGAGGCTGTTCTTCAGGTCCTCAATGACGAAAACATCGACTATATTGTCTCGAAGGAAGCAAGTGACCGTGGAGAATTGGTCGTCGTGGAGTTTCCCGTTCCCGAACAGGCTCTCGAAGTTGTCCTCGAGAAGTTCAAAACGGCCGGTCACGGTGAACATCATTATACTGTCGTCGCTGATGCAAAATCCGCTCTCTCAACTAATATGGGTGAGATGGAAGAGCGATTTATCGTCGGTGAAGAAGCAGACGACAGCATTGCTGCCGAAGAACTCCGGTCGCAAGCACTCGAACTGCTCCCGAATGCATTCACCTTTCTTCTATTGACATTTTTGAGTGCGGTAGTTGCAACCGCTGGGCTCCTTTTGGATTCGCCGGCCTTCGTCGTGGGATCGATGGTTATCGCACCACTCGTCGGTTCTGCACTCACGGCAAGTGTTGGAACAGTTCTCAGTAATCGCAAGATGATCGTCGATGGGTTCACGACACAAGTATATGGACTGGGAATAGCGATCATCGGAGCAATTATGTTCAGTCTCGTCCTCAAAACAGGGCATTTTCTTTCTCCATCACTGCATCCTGGAGCAATCAATCAGATTGCACAGCGCATCTCACCTGGGTTACTATCACTTATCATTGGGGTCTGTGCCGGTGCTGCCGGTGCAGCTGGTCTTGCAACCGGTATCTCTGCTGCACTCGTCGGTGTCATGATCGCTGCAGCACTCATACCAGCCGCCGCAGCTGTTGGTATCGGCATCGCATGGAACAGCCAAGCAATCGCACTTGGATCACTCATCCTTCTCGTCGTGAACGCGGCATCGATTCACGTCTCTGGTGTTGCCGTGTTCTGGTATCTCGGGTATCGGCCAGACTGGTGGGAACCAGGTGCTATCCGGCCAAACTTCAAACTCGGTCGGATTGGTCCATCACTCGTGGTCGCAATTGCACTCCTTGTCCTATTTGTCACTGCAGGGGGCGCTGTTTCGACCCATGTTGGCTTTGAACAGTCAGTCAATGAAGTCGTTGGCGAGACACTCAGTCATCAACAGTACCAAGAACTCACGCTAATGGAGGTTCGAGCGGAATTCAACCAGGGGATATTATCGAACAATCCACAGGAAGTGACTGTGGTTGTCAAACGACCACCCGGTCAGAACTACCCGCGGGTAAGTGAGCAGCTCAAGAACCGTATTTCGACGAAAACTGGCCGTCAGGTGACTGTCAGTGTCGAGTTTGTCGACCGGCAACAAGCGTGAATTCTTCCATACCACTCGCTCACGGTATTCAACATCGCATGTGCCCCTCCTGGGAGCTCGGGATTTAGAAATAGGTGGCAGCAGATCTCTTTGCCTTGGTCGAATCACCAATAGCAGGTTGAGATTGATCAACTCTCGGAGAATGAACTCTGTGAGTAAAACTTGTAGATGATCCTACTATCGATTCAGCACCTAGACTTGACTTACTATCTGTACTGTAGGCTACTCGGTTTTTCAACGTTCTCGCAGTTCCGACAGCACTCCATGGGCTGGTTTGATTTCGTGCCAGAATAATACTACAGAATAGCCTAACTCAAAATAGGCTAATTGAGAATTGGCTATCTTACTTTTCTAGTGGTGATCCTTCGACGCTCTTCCTAAAACCCCGTGACTACTGTGAGATTTCCTCTCTTCCTCACTACCGCGTCTCCATTAATTTGAGGCTGTTTAAACGCACTGAAAGTATTTACCGTTCCAGTCCTCGTTTTTCAGCATCACAAAATGACGAATAGCGAGAATCAGCACCCAGAGCCACACTATCGACTGTTATCGATCTTTAAAGTCTTATTCGCAATTCTCGTCACAATTTTCATCGGTATTCTTTGGTGGGTACTGAGCGGCTGTTTCATTGGTTGTCCTGCTATCCTCTAATTGGTCTACTTTCACAAAGCACACTGCGTACGATAAGGGTTCGCTAGTTTCTCTATTCTTCTGAAATTCACCAGATAACTACCCGTGAACTCAATTTCCCACGCTCCAATTCACCGCGTTCATGAAGTTCTTCGAGTCGCTGATGGACTGGCCGCCGCTTCATCCCAACTGTATCCGCTACCCACCGAGCGGTTACTACTGGGAACTCGGACTCACGAATTACGTGCAGAATATCGTCATTACTCGTTTGCTCCGCAAATCGTCCTTGATTGTCGTGCTCACTCCTCTAACGACTTCGACGAAAAGTCAACCTACAACGACAACACGCGAGACATCCATCACTACAGCTACTAGGATGACAGAAACGTGTAAATCGACAACCCACACTACGACAGGGAGTGTAGGATACACAACTGAAGTATCCAGATAATGGGGTGTTTTTGTAGCTTCTTACGAATCTCACCATCGTTGCCAAGCTTGTTCAAAATCTCATAGGCCGACCAACGTGGCCGCTCAAGCTTTCTTGGAATCCCAAGCATTGTCGAAACTCCACACTCTCTTCTTCGATAGTCCGAAGTCCAATTGTCTGACTATAGAGAGTGAGAACAGACGAGGGCCAGAAGCTAGCGTTTCACCATTCAATCGCACTTCTGATTTCGAAGTCTTCCTCCAGAGTCTCAAACCGATCTGGCGCGAAGACGTCGGCATCAAACGTCGGCGTAGTCTCTGTGAGCAATTCTGCGATCAAGTGTCCAGCAACTGCACTGTACATGATACCTTCGCCGTTGAACCCACAGCATACATACACTCCACTCGGGTGAATTTCTCCGACCAGAGGGTGGCGGTCAGGTGTTGCCGAACAAAGTCCACCCCACTTCCCAGTCATCTGGCTTTCTTGAAGTTGGGTAGAGATCTGTGGTGCTTTCTCTGCAACCTCTTGGATAAACTCTTCACGGGCTGTCGAGCTGAACGTTTCGGGGTCAAGCTCCGTTTTCCCAGTACCGCCTCCAATCAGTATCTCCCCATTCACTTCTGATCGGTAGTACAGCTCAAGATCGGGATCATTGATAAGCGGTAGCTCAACCGTTTGTCCGGGGTCTAACATCGCAATCTGACTGACCCGGGGCTTCAATGGAAGTGCAATATCGATATCTTGTGCCAGCGATTTACTCCATGCTCCTGCTGCAACGACTACCGCCGAAGCAGTATATGCTCCCTCGTTCGTCGTCACACGAGTGCTACCTGAAGTGAGGGTGTCAATTGATTCGACTGACTCACTTAGCACATCTGCACCCCTACACATTGCCTCCTCCAGAACGGTGACTGTCGCCGTGTATGGGTCAAGTGAGAACCCATTTTCGAACATAAACCCGGCTTCGATATTATCCGTGATGAGCGCTGGTACCCGATCGCCGATTTCATCACCAGTCAGTAGTTGAGACTCGATCGCGGTTTCTTCGTGCAACTGTTCGAGATATGCTACTGAGGCTGGGTCTCGTGCAAACGTGTATGCGTCCCCATAGTGCAGGTCGATTTTTGAATCCTGAGCCATTTCTTCCCAGAACTGGATGATATACTGATGCTCATTCGGATGCGTTCCCGTACTCAAGAACTGATCGGGAGTGATGAACCCAGCTGCACGTCCACTTGCTTTGCTTGCTGGCTGGTCTTTTTCGAATACAGCGACATCCTCAATCCCCGCAGCAGTAAGATGATGGGCACAGCTGGCGCCGGCCACTCCACCACCGATGATGATGACTTCAAAATCATTCATAGATGGACCCTCGAATACTACTCCGATTCCACGTTTACATCGTACACGTCAGCCGCAGTCTCTGGGCTAACCATGCCATTATGCACGTCTTCGCGGACTGCATCTGGATCTCGGTCGGTCGGATCGCCCCATCCGCCACCGCCTTGGGTCTCGATGGTAAACGATTCTCCTGGCTGGAACGGTTCGCTCCCGATCAGACACATTTCCCATTCGTCGCCGTCCTTTTTCCAGCCGCCAATCACCTCTTCGTCGTCCATACCATGGTTTTTGATGAGCCGTCCAAGACCACCAGAATGGCCGTCGTTGACGCCGGGACTGCCTTCTTTAGTTCGACTTGTTTCCACACTCAGTTCGGCATACCCGTGGAAGCGGAACGTTTCGCGCAGACCTAGTCCACCACGATGTTCACCGTCACCACCAGAGTCAGTAATGAACTCGCGTTCCTCCACAGTTACTGGGAAGAGCAGCTCTGCACGTTCCACAGGCAAGTCCATGCAGTTTCCAAGTGGGTCTGCAGTCGTCTCCATCCCATCTCCAGTGGGTGTACCACCCCATCCTCCGGGTGGAAGATCTGACCATACGTATCCAGCGTCGGTTTCCGGGTCTTCTTGCTGGACAGTAAACCAGTTACACTCAGAGTAGGTCGGGGCAACGATTTTGTCCGGGATGGCATCCGCGAGTGCTTGCCAAATTACGGCACAGATCTTCGAGGCAGCGAACGTTGTACATCCGATCACGGGCCGTGGCCAATTGGGATTCACCCACGAACCGTCGGGTAGTTCGATATCGATCGGTCGATACATTCCTGCATTGGCTGGTGCTTCGGGGTCAGTGAAAAATTTCAGTGCATAGTAGACCGCCGAATATGTATTTGCTTTCGGTGAATTCACGGATCCGGGCACTGCATCGTCGGTTCCTTCGAAGTCCACCGTAATCTCATCATCGTCTACGATGAGTGTCACATCGAGATAGATCGAATCCTTCGTGATTCCGTCACAGTCACCGTAGTCCTGGGCGCTGTATTCGCCGTCTGGAATCTTGCGGATCGCTTCTCGTGTTCGCTCTTCAGTGTAATCCAATACATCATGCATTCCCTGTCGTACCGTGCCAGCACCGTACTTCCGTTCGAGCCGGTGCAGTTCATCTTTGGCGGCTGTCAGCGCAGCACGATGGGCTTGTACGTCTCCTTCGATGTACTGTGGAACACGGGTATTACTTTTCAACACGCCAAGAAGTGCTTCGTTTATCTCTCCATCTTCGACGATCTTCGTGGGTGGGATTCGAAGTCCCTCCTCCGCGAGGTGGGTCCCCCACGACTGTCCTCCTGGACCTCCACCACCGAGGTCCGTCCAGTGTCCACGACTGACGCCAAAGCCCAAGAGCTCGTCTGACTCATCGTAGATGGGTTGTGTCCAAGTAACGTCGTTGATATGCGTCCCTCCATTGTACGGATCGTTAAGCAAGACGATATCATCTGCACCGAGTTCGTCTTTGCCGAATTCGTCGAGGGAGGCTTCTGCACTGAAATGCATCGCGGCAAGGTGGACTGGACAGTTCGCTGTTTGTCCAACGAGATTCACATCTGGTGTGAAGATTGCGTTCGAAAAGTCCACCATATCATAGATGATCGGTGAGAACGATGTTCGTTGTAGTACCGTACTCATTCGGTCAGCCGTATGTTCGTACGCACTTCGTAGGACTTCGAACGTTACTGTATCGATATTCTTTTTCTGATCTGGTTTTTGGGACATTGTAGACACTCCGTTAGTTACTTGACCTAATGATGATGTTCTCGTGCTTGTCGACCGATGCGTTCATACCTGGGTTTAGAGTGATCGTTGAATGGTCATCCTCGACGATGGCAGGACCGTCGAGATTCATGCCGGGCTCGAGATCTCCTCGGTAATAAATCGAAGTCTCTTGCCACTCGCTATTGAAATATACATCTCGTGTTCCGGAACCATCATCGTGGCCTCCACTCATCTCTGCATTTCGGAATCCATGATCGACCGTCTGTCTACTTCCTGCCACACGCAAGTTCACAAATGTGACTGGGAATTGGTCAGAAGAGATTCCATACTCTTGCTCGTGTTGTTCGTGGAAAGTTTCAATGAGTTGTTCAATAGTTCCGGCATCGAGTGATTCGTCGGTAACGGGAACGTCGACTTCGTAGGTTTGGCCGACGTACCGCATCTCTGCAGTCCGTTCGAATGAAATCTCTTCTGGCGTGGCCCCTCCTTCGCTGAATCTGGCTAGAATTTCTTGTTCAAGATCCTGAAATTCGGCTTCCAACTCAGACGGATCAACTGCCTCTACTGGCGTATAGAACGTCTTATCATCGTTGTACCGGATGTCCATTACCGTTCCTCCAACCGCCGAAAGGACACCAGAAGCACTCGGAATAATGACTGACGAAACGTCGAGACTCCTTGCAACCTCTCCAGCGTGCATCGGTCCACAGCCACCGAATCCAACGAGCGAGTAATCGCGGGGATCTTGTCCACGTTCGATTGTCGTCTCACGAACTGCTGCGGCCATGTTTTCGTTTGCGATTTCGAGGATGCCTTCTGCAGCTTCGAGAACGTCCATATCCAACTTTTCAGCAAGTTCTGCGATCGAGTCGTGGGCTGCTTCTTCGTCGAGTGTTCGTGTCCCTCCCAAGTACGTTTCGGGGTCTAAGCGCCCGAGAATAAGATGTGCATCGGTAATCGTGGGATCGGTACCGCCCATATCATAGCAAACCGGCCCTGGATCGGCACCAGCACTCTGTGGACCGACACGGAGCGATCCACCATCGTCGATCCATGCAATGCTGCCCCCACCAGATCCGATGGTGGTCACATCAAGCATCGGCTTTACCAGGGGAATGTCGAACTTGACCTCGTATTCTGTCGTGACTAGTGGCTCTCCGTCTTCGACCAGGGAGACGTCTGTCGAGGTTCCACCGATATCCATCCCGATGATATCCGATTGGCCAACCGTCTCTCCAATAGCTTGACTGCCTCTGACACCAGCTGCTGGTCCAGAGAGAATTGTCGATTCAGCCCTTCGTTTCGTTTGTGCTGTTCCAGCAACGCCACCGTCGGAACGAATAACGTAAAATGAACCACTAAACCCGTCATCAACAAGCTTCCCGTTCAGATCATCTAAATAATCTGCCATTATCGGCTCAAGGGCAGCGTTCATGATCGTGCTGTTGAACCGGGCAATTGACCCAAGTTTTCGACTCAGCTCTGATGAAAGTGCCACGTAGAGATCATCAACAGTTTCCGTGAGAATTTCTTTCACACGCTGTTCGTGTTCCGGGTTCGCGTATGAATTAACAAAACCAACAGCAACACTTTCTACACCATTGCGTTGGAGTTCATCAGCGAGGTCGCGTACAGCCTGCTCATCGAGTGGTTCCGTCACCTCCCCGGAGTCATCAATACGCTCTGTGATTGTGTATCGATGGCTGCGATCAGTGAGGGGATTTGGTTTCGATTGATACGGATTGTACAGTTCCTCACGATGATAACGCCCAATCTCAATGAGGTCTCGGAATCCCTTCGTTGTAATTAATGGAGTTACTGCGTATTCTCCCTCGATTACGGCGTTCGTCGCGATTGTACTTCCATGCATGAACGTATCAACTTTCGATAGGTCTACGTCTACACTTCCAAGCGCATTCATCACTCCGACAGTCGGATCATCGGATGTTGTCGGGACTTTCCCGTGAACCGCTTTCTGTTCATCACTCAGCCATCCATATAGGTCGGTATGTGTGCCACCGACATCCACGGCTATTGTGGACATGCATCATGATTCATGATATTACTACATATACTGCAAGGATGGTCGAACACGTCCTCTGAGGTTCGATAGTATAAAAAGACGCCAATAGCGTACGCTCTTAGATTCAAAGCATCGTCCGCTATTTTGACGTCAATACTCGAGGTGGAGTTCAATTGTGTTTGCCGTTTCCACAATTGCCTTTCTCATTTTTTGGTCGTAGTCCTCATCTTGAAATCGTGCTGATGGCCCGGCGATACTCACACCTCCATAGACAGTCCCGTCTTGTTTTATTGGCGCTCCAACGGCGTGAACCCCTTTAACCTCCTCACCGGCATTATATGCATACCCCTGGTCACGCACCTCTTGTAATTCGTTTAAGAGAGCTCTCCGTTCCGTTATCGTATTATCTGTTTGTTCTGGCAGTCCGTGACGGTCAAGTATCTGATGTACTTCTTCCTCGTCCAAATTTGCCAAGATACACTTTCCTGCTGCAACAAAGTGGAGAGACGTACGAAGGCCACGTCTGCCATTTGTCTGGACTGCCCGGTCACCTTTTGCACGATCTAAGTATACTGCTCGTCCGTGTTCCTCGACGATGAGCCATACCACCTCTCCCGTCTCTTCTGCTGTTCGTTTCAGGATCGGATGGGCAACCGATGTTAGCTTATTTTTCTGCTTCGAATACGTCCCGTGGTCAAGAAATTTCAAACTCAAGTCGTACGTTTTCCCGTCTTTGACCACGTATTCTTTCTGTTCTAATGTGGCAAGATACGTATGGACCGTACTTTTCGCTAAGTCGAGATAGTCTGCTAACTCAGTAATCGTGCTTCCATCAAGTTCTTGGAGTGCTGTTACGATTTCAAAGACCGTATCAGCCGTTTTTACCGTTCGGCTAGTGTTAAACTTTGACATTGGTGAGGAATTGAACGGTTCCCTACTTATACTCTGATAAAATACAACCTAAGAGAGAATAATTTATAAAATAAAATTCGGTATTTGTGAATGAGATCCAGAATGGTGTGATCCATCTAAAATGTCGAATATCGCCTCTATAGGGGATATCTAACCAATTTTCCATAATAAATTTAAGAAATTAAATTAAATTCTATAGTTAATGTTCGGTATTTACGAACACCCATCGGTACCCGGGCCATCTGGTACTCTTTCCATTTTGTCGGGAGTGGCACAATTCTCCGCAGTCTCCGTCGAATCAACTTTGAACCCCAGAACGGAGTAGAGTGAGTGATGATAAACTGATTCTCTTCCACGGTATCGAAAAACGTGGTTATTTCATGCTGACAAATTTATAAACCGTTTTCACCGCAGCCATCTGTTATAGCAGAGATGACTGACAACCCACCCAAGAACGTCACTGATTCTATCCGTTATCAAGGAAAGGCTATCGATGATCCAGCATGGATTCCTGAATTTCTCGCTGACCAAGAAACGGGCGTGCTCGGTCTCATCGATGACAACACTCCACATCTTGTGACACAACTCTTCGTATACAATCGAGATGAGGGTGTGATTTACCTCCACGGTGCTCAGGCGGGACGTGCTCACAATCTTGTTGAGAGCGGCGACCAGCCGCGCGCTTCCTTCACGACAAGTGAAAAAGGGCGGTATATCCCGGCTGACGAACCGGTGAACTTCACCGTCGAGTACTCAAGTGTGGTCGCTTATGGAACGATTGATTTGCTCGCTGATAGAGAAAATAAACGAGCGGTTCTTGAGCAATTCATGGAGAAATTTGCACCCCAGCTGGCTGAAGGCGAGGACTATGAGCGAATTGCACAGGAGTCAATCGATCGGACGGCCGTCTACCGTCTCGACGTCGAATCATGGAGTGGGAAAGAAGGGTGGAAAGATCCCGATCATCCTGGTGCGTACAGGCTTGACTCTCCCCGGTAATCATGATCCTTCTCTCCACATCTTCTCCTACCCTTATTGAGTCCTGCAGCCAGCGAATGGCCGGTTAACCCTAAATGTCCACCTCCTACCAAGTGATCACAGCCCGAAACTCAGACTCATGCTCCGTATTGCAAGTTCTTTCTCAACTATTTTGCCACTATTGTTTTGTAGTATTATGCCATCTGAATGCTTATATGGGTGATTTGGTTGTCAAAGCGGCAGTGAAAGAACAGCTTGAAGGACAAAATGTGGCGAGTGACTTCTACGATGCACTCGATGAAGAAGTCGCTTCAGTCCTCGATAACGCTGCTCAACGAGCCGAAGAAAACGATCGCAAAACCGTCCAAGCGCGCGATTTGTAGCTGCTCATCGCTTCAGATAACATCAACCTGTTTTTGCTAGTCACTACACAGAACTCATTTCTCTAACGACGAACCGCTACTCAAACCGAATCTAGATCACCCGATGAACTTCGGGCTTCTTCTTGCGAATCTCGTCGTTCTCATGCAGCCGAGTGAGATCGTTATAGGCCGACCGCCGTGACCAATCGAATTTGTTCGCGATTTCGCTCACCATGGAGGAGTCGAGTGGTTTCATGACCTCGAGTACATCCGTTGGAGACCGTTCCTGTACGAACTCGTTTTCCTCTTCTCGTCTTCATCAGGTATACTTTCCTGGCCTTCGCTCGGTCTCTCTTCTTAGCACGATGGTGATGCCGATGTTAGTATTCTATACTAACCTTCGGCAATCTTGCAAACCCTGACCGCTTCCCTGACCACCCACACCGACAATCGTCCCACTACTCTACCACCCACCAATAACTGAGACTGAGAACTCCCGTTCGCAGTTCTCAGCCGGGGGATTGCAGCTCACAGCTGCCAAGTGCAAACTTATAATCGTCTTTACCAAGTAGAGATACATACGAACATGGCGCTGGAAAAGATACTCACGGTCGAACAATTGGCCGAGACAACGGGCCAATCGGAAGAACAACTCCGAAAAGACCGCGAAGCCGCAGCGAAGATGGCTGGCGACGCTGCAGACGAATAGCGCTACACCTTTTCATGACCGGTACTGGTTCGACGAACACGATAGACCAATTACTCAGTCATACTGATGGTCCATCGAAGCCAATTGCGGACCGTGATCTGACTCGCGTTCGCTCATCTGCATATATTGTCCACGGTAATTTCGCCAGACTGGATGAGATCTGTGATGACATCAGTCCCGAGAGCGATTACGATGATGGTGAGAGCGAATTGCTCTATGCGCGTCCCAACGACGAATTCGAATAATGTCACTCAATAAAAATGGAAGATGAATAGTAGTTCTCATCATCTACAAACAAATAGATACAGAGCATGTCACATCAGAAATAAGTATCATCTACCCTCACAGATGTAGAAATATTTATTCTCTATTCGCTCCTTTATATGCTATGGAACTCAGTAATTCCTCTGTCTCTGAGCGTAAGAGCACGCTCCCCGACGTTGTGAAAATCAACCTCATTATTTGGGGGGCACTCATCACAGCTCTCGGTATCATTCTGTGGGAGACGACGTTCCTTACTCAGGCAGTGCCAGTGGCATTCCTTGCTGCAATTGCCAGCAATATCTTCCTGTTGTGGGGAGCACGAGGGATGCGCGATGAAGCACAAGATTGAGAACTTATACCGCCCAGAATCGCTGTGGTCTTTGGACATACGCCACAGTACACACTACCGAAGTATAGTCCTGTTAGTGCATACCATGTGGTGAATACAATATGGTGGGAAGAATGATGCCCTCGGGCGTGTGTAGAAACGTGCCGGGTGTTACAGCACCCGGCACTGGTCTTCCAGATGCACCAGAAGACCATGAATACAAAACAATCCGCAGCCCGTGGCGCTGACGTGACGGGTGACTGTATGAGTGATCGAGAAGTCCTCCCCCGGCATTGGCTACATAAATATTATAAAAGGAATCATTAGTAAAAGCGGTTACTTGGCTAACTGCAAGAGGTAAAGTTATATGTCCCAGGTTTGACCTCCCTGGTGTGATGATACCAAATGCCACGGAACGGGTGGGTCGCAGGTCGTTTCTTAAACTCGCTGGTGCGAGTGGCCTTACTGCTACAGCAGGTTGCATTGGGCTTGGAGGAAGCGGAGGATCAAATGAAATTGTCTTCGGCCAACCTGCAGCACAGACTGGTCAGTGGGACTTTCTTCAACCCGGTGTTTCGCAAGCGACTGATGTAGCACTTCAAGGCATCAATGACGCTGGAGGCCCTTTAGATTCAAAACTGAAGATAGTTAGACGTGATACTGCTGTCAACCCACAGGAAGCCCGATCAGTCGTTACCCAACTTGTTGAAAACGACGACGCAGTAGCACTGCTTGGACTGTTTTCTAGTGAAATTAATCCGCTGTTCAACTTTCTGCAAGAACAACAAACGCCGATTGTGACTCCCTGGCCGGGCTCAAACTTCCTTGATACTCGCGGCGGTGACAAAGGAACTCCGGAGAATATCGATGATGACGGTTGGGTCTGGCGAACAGTGATAAGTGACACTGTTCACACTGCTGGCGCTGCAAAACGTGCCCTTGAGCAAAACCACGACAAAATCGGAATTATAAACGGTAACTCAGAGGGGGCACGAAGCTGGGCTGATGGATTTAAGACCGCATATGAAAACGGTGGCGGTACCGTTACTAAGCAGGTCGAAGTTAGCCAAGGGGGATCGAGCTACCAGTCCGCACTCGACCGCTTATTCGGAAGCGATTTCAGTGCCTTCGCAGTGAGCATTCCCCTGGAAGATGCTATCACGCTATTGTCTGATTGGGCAGACGGCGGCTACGGTAAGCAGCCAATCCTTTCAGATCCACTTTCACAGAATGACCTTGCTAAGCAGGTTGGAAACGATCTCAATGGGGCGTGGGCAGCTAGCCCAGGCCAGTCCGGCCCGAGCTACGATACCTTCCAAAACGCATACAAAGAAGCCGACGGTGACGCTGAAATCAACGCGTGGACAGCTCCGGCTTGGGACGCAATTCAGGCGACCGCACTAGCCACTGAACGTGCTGGTGAAGCGAGTGCGGAAGCCATTGAGAAAAATCTTGGAGCGGTCACTCGAGGGAACGGCACTGAAGTCAGCACATTTGCTGAAGGGAAGAAAGCGTTAGGGAATGACAAGGAGATTGTTTACCGTGGTGCTGCAACTTCTATGACCTTCACCGACTTCGGAAATGTATTTGGATCGGTGACTATCAACGCCGCAAAGAATGGCAAATTCACCCAACAAGAAGTCATTCCAGCGAAAGAACTCCGCGAGTTCGTCAGCGAAGACGAGTACTGAATATGGGGCTCGCACAAAATATTGTCTTTGGACTGGTAACCGGTTCGTATATCGCCATCGCAGCGATCGGATTCACCCTGATATACGGCATTGTAAATATGATAAACTTTGCATACGGCGAATACCTCACTATCGGAGCGTTCGTCGGTGTCGTTACTGCCGGCATGCTTCCCCTCCCTCTGCCGATCGCAGTACTCATCGCAATGCTTGCTGGCGGTCTCGCCAGCCTCATTCTCGCTCGAGTATTATTCACTCCTATTAACAACACTGGTCCTGTCCCGATGTTGCTAACGTCTATTGGTTTGGGACTAGTATTGCGAAACGCCATCCGTCTGACTGCCGGTCGGAGTAGTCGCTATTTCAACACCCAGACAGCGACATTTCGGTTTGAGAACTTGCCGGATTTCTCGATCGGATCGGTGAATCTTCTCGGAGAGCTGTTTGTTACATCCCAACAACTCGTGGTTATCGGAAGCGCCGTTATCGTCTTTCTCACGCTGCACACGCTGTTAACCCGAACTGACATCGGAATCGCAATGCGTGCAATGAGTGATGATGAGAACTTAGCCCGCATCCGCGGTATTGACACGCAAATGATCCGCGATAGTGTCTGGATACTTGCTGGAGTGCTTGCGGGGCTAGCAGGGGTGCTTATTGGTATCCAAACGAATGTCAGCGCTGGAACTGGCTTCAACCATATCCTTCAGATATTGGCTGCTGCTATCCTTGGTGGTGCCGGAAGCCCATACGGTGCTATTGCAGGCTCGTATATCATCGGCATCGTGTTGGCGCTGTCGGTCGCGTTTCTTCCCTCGGGAATGACTGGCATCTCGTCGGCCGTTGCATTCCTGCTCCTCATTATCGTCTTGCTCATCAAACCAAGTGGTATTGCCGGCCAGGAGGTGCGGGAAGCGTGAGCCTCGTCGATCGGCTCCCACATGATGACTCAGGTCGGGCATTCTTCATCGGAGGTGTCTGTATTCTTATAGCGTTGCTGTTCGCGCTCACACCGCTACGTACGACGCTTCCTGACGGATTTAATGTCTTTTTCGAAGTCGGAATTCTGTTCACGATATATGCCATGTTGGTTCTGGGACTGAATCTCCAATACGGCTACACCGGTCTCGTCAACTTCGGTCACGTGGTCTTTTTCGCGGTCGGTGCATACTCAGTAGCGATGCTGTCGGCCCAGGATACCTTCGCTGGGATTGGATTAGGCTACCCGTGGCCCGTGGCACTGATTGTTGGGATAGTCGTCGCGGCACTGCTCGGTACGATCGTTGGTGCTACATCTCTTCGTCTGCGTGATGACTTTCTGGCTATCGCTACCCTTGCCACTGCCGAGATATTCCACACGTTGTTTGTCAACTTCCGACACATATTCGGAGGAAACGTCGGCATTCTGGGTGTGCCACAACCAGTGAAAGATATCGCTAGCGGCACTGATACCACATTACTCGCAACCATACTGCTTTCCGGTGGTATTACAATATTGACATTTGCAATCATTACACGGTTGACCGACGCACCGTATGGCCGGGTGTTGCGAGCTATTCGCGCAGACGAGTTGGTTACACGGTCGGTCGGAAAGCCGACGTTCACCTATAAGATGCAAGCGTTTGTCTATGGTGCCGCACTTGCTGGCCTTGCTGGCGGCCTGTTTGCGCTTTACAACGGTGCGGTTGCTCCAGGTTACTTTACCATTCAGGTCACTGTGACCGTGTGGATCGGAATGTTACTTGGAGGCGCTGCCAACAACCGTGCGGTCTTGGGAGGGCTCGCGGTTATCATGGGTCTTCGGCTGTTGTCGCGATTTGCACTTGATGTTGCACCAGTATCGGCTGATGCGTTTGCATCTATCCGACTCATCCTCATTGGAGTCATCTTGATACTGGTCATTCGCTATCGGCCAGCCGGAATTTGGGGAGATGCGAAAGAGCTGGGGGTCGATTCATGAACTTACTTGAGGTTGAGAACCTGGTCAAGGAATTCGGTGGCCTTCGCGCGCTTGACCACCTCTCAATTTCAGTTGGTCGAGAGGAACTCGTCGGTGTTATGGGTCCGAATGGTGCGGGAAAGTCGACGTTTTTCAACTGTGTTAGTGGCGTCGTCCACCCGGACGATGGTCAGATTACATTCGACGGGAAAAACGTCACTGGTGACTCCCCTGAAAAACTGGCCCGGACTGGAATGGTTCGTACCTTTCAGCACACTCGAGAACTGGAGACGATGACGGTTCGTGACAACGTACGGCTCGCAGCACCCGACCAACCTGGCGAACATACGATACCGGCGTTATTGCACACGGATGAGATGGAGAAACAAGAACACGCGGTTCGTAACCGGGCTGACGAACTGATCGAAACGTTCGAACTTGAACACCTCGCCGACGAGTACAGCAGCAACCTTTCAGGTGGTCAACGGAAATTACTGGAATTGGCTCGAGTATTAATGCTCGAACCGGATCTTCTCCTGCTGGATGAACCGTTCGCGGGAGTCAATCCCACGTTGACTCGTGAAATTGCAGATCATATTCGCGCTCTCAACGAGGATGGCATGACTATCATCCTCATTGAACACGAACTCGAGACCTTAACCGAACTGGTCGATCATCTGGTCGTCCTTGAACAGGGGCGCCTCCTCGTTGAGGGCGTCCCCAAGGAAGTACTGTCGGACGAGCGCGTCATTGAAGCGTATCTCGGAGAGTAAGTATGAATACACATCATCCCCACGATTACATCGAAACTCGATTGAAACCGAAGATCACCGATTGGCGATCACGGATATCCACTGAGCACAGATCAAAGGCGGAGGTTGTAGTGTGACACTGCTCGAAGTCTCACAACTCGATGCTGGCTATGGTGACCTCCAGATACTCTCCGACGTCGACCTTCATGTCGAACAAGGAGAATATATTACTATTGTCGGTCCGAACGGTGCTGGTAAATCTACCGCAATGAAGGCCATCTTTGGCCTTGCCGACCGTCAAGGGGGATCTATCACCTTTGACGGTGCTGACATTACGAACCTTCCACCGGAATCAGTTATCCACGAGGGGCTGAGCTACGTTCCCCAGAACGAGAACATCTTTCCCTCACTGACTGTCACGGAGAATCTCCGACTCGGAGCATACATTCTCGATGATATCCCCGAAGAGCGGCGACAGGCCATCTTTGATCGCTTTCCGATTCTGTCCCAACGCCTCGACCAGAAGGCAGGATCCATGTCCGGTGGTCAGCAACAAATGCTTGCAATGGGCTGTGCACTGATGCTAGATCCAGACCTCCTGTTATTAGACGAACCCTCGGCTGGCCTCGCACCGGATCTTGTCACTGAGATGTTCGACCGCATTGACGCGGTCAATGAAGCTGGAACAGCTATCCTAATGGTCGAACAAAACGCAAAGCAAGCTCTTCGGCGTTGTGACCGCGGATACGTGCTGGCACAGGGTGAGAACCGCTACGAGGGCTCTGGAAACGAGCTACTCGGCGACGAAGAGGTTCGCCGGCAGTTCCTCGGTGGCTAACTATTGTCACGTGAGATAACAAATATACATCTTTCACGGTGCATGCTTTGACCGTCTTGTAAGATTCTCTCTGCTAGTTGTTCACAGTAGACTTATTTCGCTGCGAGATACAATGTGAACCGATATGGACGTTGTCGTAGTTGGTGGCGGAATTATCGGTTTATCATCGGCATATTACCTCGCACGAGCAGGTGCAAACGTCACTCTTTGTGAGAAAGGTTCGCTCGGAATGGAAAGTACTGCACGCTCTGCGGGGGGTATCAGAATGCAATTCTCGACTGAGATCAACGTTCGACTGTCACTTGCAAGTCAAGCGGTGTGGAACACGTTCGACGAAGAGTTTGAGGTTGATATCGCACATCGCAAATCTGGCTATCTCTTTCTAGCACGTGACGAGAAGACAGCACAAAAATTCCGTGAGAACGTTACAATGCAGAACAACCTTGGTGTCGAGTCCGAGTATCTCTCACCGTTGGAGGCAACTGATTATTGTCCTGGACTCCAGTCAAACCGTTTTCTCGCCGCGACCTACAACGCCGCGGATGGATATGCTGATCCAAACCTTGCTGTGCAAGGGTATGCGACAAAGGCGAGAGAACGTGATGTCGATATTCGGACAAAAACCGGGGTTCTCGATATTGTTACCGATGATTCGGGCGTTACTGGTGTTGAAACTGATTCTGGAAAACTTGAAGCGGATTACGTCGTTAATACCGCTGGCGCATGGGCGGCCAACCTCGCCGCGTTGGCAGGAATCGATCTACCGATATCCCCTCGACGGAGGCAGATCGCCATTGTCGATCCGACACAGCCACTTCCAGAAGATCATCCCTTGACCATCGATCTCGATACGGGGTCGTACTTTCGCCCGGAACGAGATGGAGCAGCGATCGTCGGTGGTCATTTCAGTGACGAAGATAACAATGTTGATCCAAGTACATATTCTGATTCGATGTCCCTTGAATGGGCAGCCACAGCTGTTGAACACGCAGCGAATTATACAGCGTACTTTGACGGCGAGTCGCGTATCAGACGGGGATGGGCGGGACTGTACGCTGTAACGCCGGATCACCACCCCATCATCGAAGAGACCATTCCAGGATTTATCACTGCTGCGGGGTTTTCAGGTCATGGCTTTCAACATGCGCCTGCGACCGGGAAATTGGTAGCCGAGCTTTGTATTGATGGTAAGCCTTCTCTCGTCAACATCGATCCGTTGTCGAGCCATCGGTTCGAAAACGACAACGAACTCATCGAACAAAATGTCGCCTGAATCAATCGGGGTATACATAGAACTGTATGTTGCATGTGCGCTCGCTCGTGAAGCAGGCGTCTGGAGCGATGACTCTGATTTCGATGAGCAAGATCTGGTACCGATGTATTCGACGAACGACGTTATCACTTCATTCGACGCAATTTAAGAGCGAAAATAGCAGCAATCCACCGATCTTACAGAATGATCAAACGCCACAGAATCGCGCACAGGCTGAACAATTTTCCTTCGACGTTGATGCCCCCGGACTCGTTGAAGTCACCAACGAGAGTCACGAGAACCCGGAAGAGAACCAATACACAGTCTCTATCGACGACGTAACCGAGAAACTAATGGCCTGCACGTGTCCGCACCACGCCCACCGAAACGCATTCTGCAAACACATGGCCGCCGTCGAACACGCAACCGACGACGGGATGCTCGACGCCTTCTCATCGAAGGATGACGACGATACCGAACCAGACAACTGCGACTGTGAGGGCCTCGGTGAGCTCCCGTGCTGGCCATGCGTGCGAACAGGACGGAAAGAACTGCCGAACGAACCCCCGTTTCAGCCCTTTTAACCCAAGGCACGTCAATTGACGTTTTCGGAGATCACTGACCAGTGAACGCTGACGGAAAGCGCGAACACTGTGACCGTGACACTGACAGCCCTCCTTGACCGAGCAACACGTAACGAGTATCGCCGCCGAGCACTTTCTAAATTTGCCACCCAACAAAGAAGTAATCCGGCTACGACTCCACCGATACGACATGAGCGGTAACATTCGAGTCGTCGATCCGATGGATAGAGATCGGACCGAACCGGTGGCTGGCCTCGTCGAGCAGTCGTTGTTTTATTTTGGTGACTATCGGTTCGTTCTGCTTCGAATCGACGAGAATACACCGTGGCACGTCAGGGAAGGAGCCATCTATGGCTGGGTTCGCGCTGGCCAAGGACGGATTGCACATAGCGAAGGTCAATCGACTATTATTGAGACAGGTGACTTCCTCCACGTGCCACCAACAACCGTTCACAGGTACATCGGTGGGGTTGATCAACTGGAGATTCTGGCAGTCGTCACTAGCGATTTTGACATTGTGCAGGCCGCTGCACCGCTGACTACTGATATAGACTCCGAGCCGGCCATTGTCGGTCCCGACGACCTCGTGTCCACGGTCGAGAGTCCAAACCTGATTCGAGAGACACCGTTTCCTGAAGCTGCGGTCCTCATGATGCGTGTCCAAGCAGCTGGAGGGGCCGCCGCTGGTTGGCATCACCATGGAGAGAATGTCTATTTTGGCTATGCTGTTGACGGACCGAGCGAGACTGAGTATGGTCCAGCGGGCGAGAACAGTGCACGGATCGAAATCGGCGAATGTTTCCATGTCCCGCCGGGGCTAATCCACCGCGATACAAATCCGACTGATACCGCCCACACGGGGATCATCTGGCTCTGCGGTGGCGAACCCTGGGCCGTGAACGTTGAGGGTCCTGAGTAATGCCGTCTTCACTCGATTGCGAGGTGCGCTTGAGATACAGAGCAGAATTCCCTCACTGTATTCGGCACGCGATTCGCCTTACCTGATGAGGGTTTCCCAACCGTGTCATGACTTCGACTATAATGAACACTTTTCGGTGACGATTGCAGTCGATGGCATCACTCGAGAGCGAAACCTCCTTATCGCTGATCTTGAGAGCGATTTCGATGCTGGTGAGAGCGGAGTGATCAACGTATTTTTGACCCAATCTATGGGAGTCATTATAATCAATTCCAGGATAATAAGTGGCCCACCGCCGTTCAGAACCAGGACAGGCTGTCAGGGGATTCCGAGGGGATCGTCTGTTGATTTAAAGAGTTGACTGAATTGTGTCTGAACACTCACTTAGTGAAGATTTCTATAGCCTATATCACCATTCTATACAGTACATATCTATCATTCCATACTGATACCACCATTGACTGGTGTATAGGTACCAGTCAAGAATTGTGCGCCTTCACCAGCGATCGCTGCGACAGTCTTTGCGATATCATCGGGTTGGGCGACCCGGCTAAGTGGTGTTGTACGTGAAATGCCCTTCCGAACATCTTCATTTAGTTGGTCAGCAGTGGCATCAGTTTCAACAAGACCAGGCGAGATCACGTTTGCTCGGACACCGTGTTCACCATACTCTTCAGCAACATATTTTGCAAACGCGTTCAATCCAGCCTTTGCGGTGCCGTATGCGGCAAAACCTCTTTGTGGCGATTGAGAAAGCCCTGAGGAGATATATATGAGTTGGCCTCCATCAGATGCAACCATTTCAGGCAGAACAGCTTTTGAGCACGTGAAGGCAGCTTTGAGTTCCGCATCTAATTTGTCGCTAAACTCGTTCCATGTGAGCTCCCTCAGTGGTTTGGTCGCAAACGGTATATTGGCATTGCTGATGAGAAGATCCACGCTGTCCCACTCACCTTCGATTTCAGCGACCATCTCTTCGACAGCATCAGTCTCCGTCACATCTGCTTGCACTGTCATTGCATCACCACCAGTAGCTTCAATATCAGCGACGACTTCGGCGGCTTCATCTTCACTCGTTCGGTAGTTGATGACAACTTTCGCACCGCGCAAAGCGAGTTCGCGTGCCGTAGCAGCACCAATACCGCGACTACTTCCTGTCACAAGTGCAATCGATGAATCCAAAGTTTCGACCATACCTAGAACCGCCCTCTCGATTATCAAATACGACTCGAAACCGGTAGAGTTCAGTCACTAACAGAACGGTAAAAACACCACAATTCGAAGAGGATCTCATATTCGAAGGGGACAACTCAATCGGTAACTCCGATTAAGCTGATAATTGTCGCCTAGTATGACGCTGACCGAGTGTGCGGATGCGACCGAATGTGCGGACACACCGACGACAGAGCGCGGCCTGCTCGACCGTGCCCAACAGCATGTGGCGATGTCGCCGCCGAGCACTTCCCGGATTTGCCGATCGAAACGATCGATTGGGAGATGTCTCACCGTACGAAACAGCAGGCGGGCATCACCAAATACGACCCTGCCAGAGGCTACCGAGTTCCCTCCCGATTACTGGTTCATGAGCCGGCCCAGTGGTCCCTCGCGGAGCCCCTCGCTTGTAACTGCGTGGTAGGTGATCATGATCGCTATTCCGATCAAACCGAGGAATGGGTTGACAAACCAACCAACCACCGCGGCTAGGCTGTAGAGCACCAGGCCGGTCAGGGGTCGCAAGCTTTGTGTACGGAAATAGTGGGCGGGGAGATCTGGATTAGCTAATGTGGGGTGCCGGCGCAGGTATGAAAAGGCCACCAGCCAAGGGGCGGACATGATTGCAGCCATAAGGGCGTAGAAGGTGACGGCGGTTCGCAGGTCGTCGTAATTACCCCCGGCTAGCGCGGTTGCGAGGACGGCAGTTGGAAACGGAATGATCACCACACCGAAAAGGATGCCAAGATTGATCCAGTTCAGGCTTAGGGTCATTTCTCGGATATGGCGAAAGAGTCCATGGTGATTGAGCCAGAGAACCCCTACGTAGACGAATGACAGCACGAACGCTAGATAGGACGGCCATTCCCCGCGCAATCCCGCAAGCAGTCTACCGGGTTCGGTGTGCGGTACCCCTAACTCCAGCACTAACAGAGTGATGATAATCGCGAAAACGCCGTCGCTGAACGCCTTCACCCGGTCAATCTCCGCGTACCGTTCCTCCACTGTCGACTTGTTCGCCGTCTGATCTCGATTGCTTGCCGTCATCGGTATTGGCGGAAGAAACCCCGTATGTCTTCGACCAAGAGATCCGGTACCTCCATCGCAGCGAAGTGGCCGCCGCGGTCGAATTCTGACCAATGGGTAATATTGTGATTCTGTTCGGCGTATCGTCGGATGGAAGGATCCTTAGTGAACACCGCCACACCAGTCGGCACTTCGGATGGCTCCGTCCATTGGTTGGAATGGGCGTTCTCGTAGTACAAGCGGGCTGACGAATTAGCCGTACCGGTTAGCCAGTAAAGCATCACGTTGGTGAGCAGACGGTCGCGATCGACCACGTCTTCAGGTAACTCCTCCGTGTCGTCGGTCCATTCTTTGAATTTTTCCATGATCCACGCCAGTTGACCGACCGGTGAGTCGGTGAGTCCATAGGCGAGAGTCTGCGGCCGGGTGGACTGGATCTGCGAATATCCAGACTGTTCGTCCAGAAAGTGTTCGATCATCACTACACGAGCTTTCTCCGAATCGGTGAGTTCGGCTAGCTCCTCGTCGTCAAGCGGTGGAAACGGCATAAACCCAACAGTGGCAGCATTGACGTGGATGCCGACAACGTGGTCGGAGTCGACCCGCCCCAGGTCTGGAGAGACTTCAGCACCGACATCACCACCCTGAGCGCCGTACCGGTCGTAGCCCAGCCGACTCATCAGTTCAGCAAACGCAGCCGCGATGCGCCGCTTAGTCCACCCAACTTCCTTGGTAACCCCAGAGAACCCGAAACCAGGGATTGAAGGGATCACTAGGTGGAACGCATCGGTAGGATCGCCGCCGTGTGCGCGCGGGTTTGTGAGTGGACCGATAACTTCCAGAAATTCCACGACCGATCCGGGCCAACCATGGGTGAGAATCAGTGGGAGCGCGTCAGATTCCTCAGAGCGAACGTGCAGGAAATGAATAGTCTGGCCGTCGATGGTCGTTATGAATTGGGGAAACTCATTGAGTTTCGCCTCGTGTTCATGCCAGTCGTAATTAGTCTGCCAATACTCCGTAAGGTCCTTGAGATAGTCCACTGGCACGCCACGGCCCCACCCGTCACTGGGCAGCTGATCGGGCCAGCGGGTGCGCGCCAGACGGTTGTGTAGGTCGTTGAGCTCGCTCTCGGGAATGTCGACGCGGAAGGGGTAAATCTCAGTATCGGTCATCTTTATCACCTCGATTTCGGCGGACTAGAGTCGCCGGCTAGCATCCTAACCCTATCGACTGCATACCTGCTATTCGAACTTCGAGATTTGCAAGCGGTTTGCCGTTAACGAAACCGCAACTGACGACGGGACGCTCGAGGCCTTCCCGTCGGAGGACGACGACGATGCCGAACCAGCCAACTGCGACTGTGAGGGCGTCGGTGGCTTCCCGTGCTGGCCGTGCGTAAGGATGGGACGAAAAGAACTGCCGAACGAACCACCGCTTCAGCTCTATTAATATATCTGGTTTTAAGGGAAATGGAGACACGGGGAGGACTGATTCACTTTCACTGAACTTAGCGCGTTTATATGACGCTTGCTAGCCTATCTCTTCTGGAGGGGTATGGGCATGACATCATATACTGAAACAGAAAATGTGGTCGAACCCAGGCAAAAAATCACTCCAAACCTTTGGTTCGATGATCAGGCAGTGGAAGCCGCGGAGTTTTACACTTCCGCGTTTGAAAACGCGGAAATCAAGGGTACGACCCATTACCCGGATGCCGGGCAGGAAATGACCGGGAAGGAAGCCGGCAGCGTGATGACGGTTTCCTTCGAGGTCGAGGGGTTCTCGTTTGTCGCGCTGAACGGCGGGCCGGAGTTCAGTTTTAACCCGTCGATATCGTTTTTCGTGAGTCGAGAAACAAAAGAGGGAATGGATGAGTTATGGGCACGCCTCGTCGATGGTGGGGAGGTACTCATCCAGCTTGATGAACACCCGTTCAGCGACTATTACGGCTGGGTGCAGGATCGATATGGTGTCACGTGGCAGCTCATCCTCCCCAGCAACGAAGGCGACTGGCGGCCGGATCTGGTGCCGTCCCTCATGTTTACACAGGACAACGCTAACAAAGCCGAGGAAGCCATCGATTTTTACACCGGTGTCTTTGCTGACACCGAGCTGGGTCACCTAGAACGGTATCCGGAAGACACCGGCCCAGCCAAAAAAGGGGCACTTGCCTTCGGAGATTTCAAAGTCGAAGACGTCTGGCTGGCTGTTATGGATACCGGCGTTGAACAGGACTTCGCGTTCAACGAAGCTATCTCCCTCATCGTCAACTGTGAAACCCAGGACGAAATCGACGAACTCTGGGACGCACTCAGCGCGGCACCCAAAGCCGAGCAGTGTGGCTGGCTAAAGGACAAATACGGTGTCTCGTGGCAGATTACGCCGACAATGCTGAACGAGTTGCCGGACGACGACCCAGAGGCCAATGCGCGCATGATGAAGGCACTGCTGGAGATGAAGAAGCTCGACATTGCAGAACTGCAAACAGCATATGATGGAAACTAAGCTGCGTTAACCAAAGAACAATGTCAAAATCAAAAATCAACTTTACCGCTCAACTGGTTACAATCGGATCGCGAACCGTCCTTAGACTACCCGAGCACGCGAGTGAAAAGCTCCCATCTCGCGGCATGGTGATGGGCCGCGGAACCATCAACGGGTTCCATTTTCAGACCCCGCTTGAACCGGACGGTGAAGGAAGCCACTGGTTCGAGGTCGACAAAGCCACGCGTGAAAACGCTGGAGCAGACGTCGGCGACACTGTAACATTGGAGATTGAGCCGGTAAGTGACTGGCCGGAACCCACGGTGCCAGCGGACTTGGAGAATGCTTTTGCAGACCATCCAGAGGCACAGACTCTCTGGAATGATATCACAACGAAAGCACGCTGGGAATATATCCGCTGGATCCGCTCCGCTAAAAAGTCCGAGACACGCGAGCGACGGATCGAGACTACCTGTTCGAAACTGGAAGACGGTCAGCGCAGACCATGTTGTTTTGACAGCAGCTCCTGTACTGTCCCCGATATATCGATGAGTGGAGTGCTGATTGAGCCGATGGAAAATCGCTGACCTGGAAAACCCACGAACAACACGAGTGGAAGCAATTCAGTTCGACCGTTCGCCACGAACTCATTCACGCCTGGCCGTATTACGAGTTCGACGAGGCAGATCACAGGCGAACGTTCGAGCGGTGGACGGACGCTCTCTACTCCTCGGATCACTGTGATTGGTTATTAAAGTAATGTAAATGGATTTTGACTGGCAAATCCGAAACCCAGACTAACTGAAAAGAGGAACGAATTCGAACAACAGATACGCAGAGACTGTTGAAATCCCGGGAACGATATTTTGCATGACAATAACACGGGCAGTAGTCCACGGTTTATAAAGCGAATCCATATCGATGTGTTGACTCCTCTCTACTTCGCTAGTCGATGTATAGTGAATCTTTTTAGGTTCGGTTTTATCGATTGTTGGTGTGTCTGTTGCATCTGCAGCAAGTGCGCCGCCAGAGATCCCCAGTGGACCTTCCTCGATCATTGTAGAGCGACGAGTATACTCCTTCACACGTGTGGCACGGCCCCACCCAAGACCGACAATACTCATTGTTGAAACAATGACGATGCTAGCAGGTATCCCGAGTTCTGAAAGGACAGTGATGAGGATAGAACTCACGAGTGCAACGATCAATGCTGCAAGCAGAGGCATATCAGTGAGTTCATTTCCCATCGTATCGAGAGTTCGTCGAGCAATGGTAAACGCCCCGACTGCAATTGCACTCCCCGCAATCAAAATACCAGGGTTCATTTCAATAGCACCGCTGCCGACGAGTGGAGCAATTGCGTTCGCCATATTCGAGGCACCCGCCGAGAATGCGGTATAACAGCCGACGATGATAACCAACAGGGTACCAATGAACTCTCGCATAGTTGTATTCTGGCCGAGTGTTGGTCGGACAATCCATCCCGAGCGATCAATCTGAAGCAGTGCACCTTTGGTTTGTGTAATTGCGAACCAATCGAGAAGGGTAGGGTACCAGTATCGACCAATAATGGCACTTACCCAAAAGGCAACCACTGGGGAAACGAGCCACCACGAAACAATACGCCACATCACTCCTACGTTCAGTGCATCAGTTGCAAGACCGAGTCCAGCAATCGTGCCAACACCAGTCATTGAGGTCGAGGCAGGGACACCAACGATATTCGAGAGAAACAACGCCAATCCAATAAAAAAGAGAATTGCAATACTCGCTTCCAGAGTGAAAAATCGACTCGGAACAATTTCACCACCCATTGTATTGATGACATTGCGACCAACTGTCCATCCGCCAATAAGAGCACAGATACTCATGAGAGATGCAGCACCAACCTTGGAGATCGTTTGGCTACCAACTGCAGGACCGAAAGCAACCCCCGTATTCGAACCACCAACATTGAAGCCCACAAAAATTGCGACAGTAAGTCCAATAAGAAAGAGTATCTCTACCATAGCTGAACCAAGTGGTATCGTTTGTTAAGTCCTTTGTCAACGTTTAGTAGGAATCAACATCATTAGCTCGAGGTCGCTCTGTCGGAGTAACCCGTAATTGTGCGCCTGATGGTTGACGTTCACTTGATCGATGTCCTGATACTGATTCACGGACGAACCTCATTGAACAGCGCTGGAGAACGTGGATTATTCGAGGAATTCAATATGAGAAGTGGTGGTTCATTCTCCTCTTCATTGGTTTTGGATTGATGGGAATTGCCATCATTAGAAGCGGCCACTTCACAATAGCCGATCTACTCAAAGTGAGCAAAATATTTGGACAACTCGTTCTTCTAATTCTGCTTCTTGCACTCCCACTCGTTCTACTAGATTCTGAGTTAACACGAAGTTAGTATATAATACTAATTCAGGATCTCGCCATTTCTGACTGCTCTCCTGTTCTCCATTACCACGAGGTCCACCTATAGTAGGGCGGCTTCTTCGCGCTTTCCAACCATCACTGGTATATCGGTCGTGTACTCCTTTCCAGCAAACACCACCGTCACGGTCACATGATTCGGTAATTTCACCACCAATTCTTTGCGTGTTATCGTCGGACCAGTCGAAGATACAGTCACGTATGGCTGGTCATCTTCAGATGACAGTCCAGATGAAATCTCCTCGTCCGTGCCGAATCGAATTGGAATATTCTACTGGACCGTCCGTGTTGCGATCGACCCAGCTTCAAATTCAGCCCACCATTCGAATGATCGCGTTGCAAACTCAACCGGGCCATCAGCATTCCGTGCTGTCACAATCCGAACTTCGTCTGTTTCAGGAAGGTACTCAACATTCTCACTCTTGGCCCGTTGACGGACAGTCAAAGGTTTCTTACAGGGTGTAAGGGGTGTTGCTGTACCGATTCTGGATAGTGATCAGGAAGTTGTCGCTTCAATAGGAGTCACCGGCCCTCGGACTCGGTTTCAGACCTCATATATCTCGGATCTATTGAAATCCTTAGAGTCTGCAAAAAATGAGATTGAAGTCCAAGGACAATATTATAGATAGTTGTTATACTCTATAATTTCATAGCACAACGTTTGCCAGACTGGGACACACTCCTCAATTTTGCACCCGAACTCACCAGGAATAGGCACGACAACCCCGATGAACATCAATATGTCATAACGGTGGACGATGCGACCAACAAACTGATGGCCTGCATCTGCCCGCACCACGTTCACCGACCTGCGTTCTGCAAGCACATGGCCGCCGTCGAAACCACGATAGATGACGGCACCCTGACGGCGTTCTCATCGGACGACGAGGATGAGCGTATCAGTGGTCCCTATACGAGCTACGACACGTACGGCACCGTCGATCACACCTACTGGCAGTGTGGTGGCTGTGGCGCGGAAGCCACTCGGAAAGGCGCACTTACCGACTGCTGCTAACCCCGTCTCACTTTTCATTTATGGCACGAGAAACGACGCTCTCCGATGTTGCTACCCAGCGAACGCTGACCGAAAGCGCGAACACAGTGACCGACGATATCCCTGAGACAGCGACGGCCCTGCTCTCCTCGCGTTCTCTCACGTCTCCCGAATCGAACTCTGGGTGAACACGAAGGTCATTCTTCCTGTTGGATAGTTAGTTGAACGGATTATCTGGCGTCTCCAGACGAGTGATTTCCTCGAATACGTCGAAGTCATCATCAAACGAGTACAGATACTCGATCCCTTCTCGTTGCATGTATGCAACGATCGTCGCGTCCCCAAAGGAGAGGGCCTCATAGGTCTTAAAGAGGGTAACAGCGCTAGTGAAGTCCTTTTGTGCCGCGTGGAGGACTTCGAACCCAGCAGACTGATTCAACCGCTCATACGTCTCTGCTGCCGTCTCATGGCGCTTCCGGTTGTGTATCCAATTGAGGGTTTCGAGAGCGATGTAGTTCGTCACTCTCCCTGTCGGGAGATCACCGTGATCCATTCCGCGGACAATCTCCATAGCACTGTCGTGGTGTTGGTCATCAGTATCCGCCATCCCGATGAGAACGCCTGTATCGACGACTGCAACAACCATCAGTTGTTTTCGAAGAAGGCAGGATCTTCTTCGTGACCCGCAAGGTCGTGCGTTTCGGACCCGCCACCACCCATTGGTACCGGCTCAAAGTCGTCGAATGCCCCGTAGCGTTGCTTAACAACCTCGACAGAGAGGTTTCCCTCATTGTCCGCATTCCAGCGGAGTTTGTCGCCCGGTTCGATGTCGAGCCGTCGGCGGAGCGACGCCGGAATCGTAACCATTCCCCGGTCGCTGACCTTCGTTTCTTCGGTTGCCATACTCGGCAGTACAGGCTCTCGCTTGATACATGTTGCGCCTCATGTAGCGTGATAATCCATGCACCCGTAGGGTGCACCAACACCCGGCACCGGTCTTCCTAATTGATCTCAAGAAAGACCATGAGTACAAAACAATCCGCAGCCTTGAAGCTGCCAAGACGGCACAGAAACGCGCATAGGCCGAACAGTTTTCCTTCGACGTCGATGCCCCCGGACTCGTCGAAGTCACCACCGAGAGCCACGAGAACCCCGCAAACCACCAGTACACCATCTCCATCGACGACATGACTGGTGAACTGATGGCCTGCACCTGTCCGCATCACGTCCACCGCAATGCCGTCTGTAAACACATGCCCGCCGTCGAAAACGTAACCGACGACGGAACACTCGATGCGTTCCCATCGGAGGACAAAGACGATAACGAACTCGAAGACTGTGACTGCGACGGTCTCGGTGGCTTTCCGTGTTGGCCGTGCGTGCGAACGGGACGAATAGTACTGCCGAACTAACCACCGCTTCAGCTCTTTTTCTCAATCACATTAACTTCTGATTTCGAATCTCACCGACCAACGAACGCTCATGGAGACGATTACGGTGGATTTTGAGCGGTATTGAGCTCGGCAAAATTCTCAGTCTCGTAACCCCGACGCCACAGTTTCAACACGGCTCGTGTCACAATCCGTGGTTCCTCAACTTCTATGCATGACTGAATCGCGGTTTGCGAGTCTGCTGCCGGTGGTTCGTGGAAATGATTTTCAGGAGAGTGGGTATTCGGATGCCGATCGAATCGCCAGTTGACATCGGCTTCATCCACGTAGTGAAACCGGTATGCACCGGATGCGTACCACGTTATATCGAACCGACACCACGTAGAGTCTCCAATTCCATCGGCGAATGTGACATGGAGTTCTTTCGGTGATAGTATATTATCGAACGTCGCGTCCTCGACAACGGGTTCTTCATGGAGAACAATATCTCGTATCGTCTGCATTTCAGCAGCATCAGGTGGTCCGATAGCACCACTTAGCTCGTCAGAAGAAATTCCCGCAGATGAATCACCTGCCATCTCTCAGACAAGTGTTCCAGAATCGGTTCTATGGGCGAATGCCCCCCGAGTTCCATTACCTCCCGATGCCTCGGTACGATCACCACTATCAGGAGTGAAATCATAGAGTGCAAGGGCTGCCTGTGCAATATGAAGGTTCTTTTCGAGTGCTCGCCACTCCGAAACGGCTGTCCACTCGTCGGTCTCTGCGGACTCTATTTGGAGTGCAAGATCATCCGGAGTAGTCGCGTCAAAGTCGTCTTGATACGCCTGTACTTGCTCTCGGAGATCTTGAATACCATTTGCGAGCTCTTCCCGTGAGAGCTGGGTATGTAACTCGCTAATGCGTTGCATCGCGACTGTTTGTCGCGAGCGTTTGTATTGTTCTCCGCGTCCTGTCCTTTCCGTCTGAGCGATACCTGCTTCGACGAGGATTTGAAGATGTTTCCGAGCAGTTGGCTCGCTAACACGGGCGCGCTCGGCAAGTTCTTTGGCGTACTGTGGGTTTGTCGTTGAGAGCAGTACCTCACGGACGCGTTCGAATGGTGTCGTCTCCGCTTTCCATTCCTCAACGACTGCTTCGTTAACGTTTCCTTCCCATGGTGGATCTGTATCTGGCATTATACTCCTCTAAGAGCCACAGACAAATATAGATTCTCCCAAGAACCCATATTTTCCCTAAATTGATGATGTCCGGGACGCCACCGTGAAGTTTCTCGAAACAGGTCAGAAACGCGCATAGTAGGTGCAGTTTTCCCTCGACTGCGAACGTTATAGAGAGATGTTCGAATGAACAATAGTGGCCATGCTGGAGCAGCTGAGCGATGAATGTTCGTTTTTTCTCTTTAATGGGTTCTCCCTCAACACTCGCCATCGTCTGTTCAAAGGAAAGATCCGCATTGAACTCGCGCATGTAGTCATTCCCAACGATGTAAAGCGGTTCATGGTTCGGTTCGTCGTCGTGTAACGCTCACTGTACTGCTTCGCTTTCGTTTTTGCCATCGCCATCGATAACGACGTCTCTCGTGTCGAATAGAGCCCCACAAAATACCCGAGGTAATAGCAGGCCTAACTCAGGCATCAACACAACTCTGCCGGAATGCTTGTTATGGATTCGTCGTAGCACGCATATCGCGGACGAACTGGATCACGGCGGCGAGGAGGATGAGGCAAATGATGATCATCGCGCCCTGTGAAACGGCCGCGATAACTGAGTCAACAGCTTCTCCGGTGAGCAACGCGATGATAGCTGGAACCCCTCGCATCGATCCCAGGACTCCGAGCACGGCCAGGAGGCCGATTCCGTAGGCAGCAAGCCGTTGTCGATCCGGTTGCTGCTGTCCCACCACGCCCAAGATGGCGATGACAACGCCGAAAATGGCAGGAATGAGTGCTGTGATGCTTGCGAAGTCAGAGAGAACGTAGGCACTGACGCCCAAGACGATGAGTACAATTCCCATGACTTTGCCTAACATGAACGTGGAAGGACTGGAGTACGCCATATTTGAAACCTTGTGTGGGATAGGCGTATAGGTTTTCACTCGTGACGACCTGGCTCACCGCTCGTCGCTATTCTGGGACGGATGCCAGAGGGTAGTTATCATTCCATACTGTTACCACCATTAACTGGTGTATAGGTACCAGTCAAGAATTGTGCGCCTTCACCAGCGATCGCTGCGACAGTCTTTGCGATATCATCGGGTTGGGCGATCCGGCTAAGTGGTGTTGTACGTGAAATGCCCTTCCGAACATCTTCAGGACGACGGTCACTGACCGAATTCTCGTTTAAGTAGTTCTCGCGATAAGAAATGGATACGAGGAAAATTCTCACGGTTCCTGCTTTCTGCGTGAGTCATTTCTATCGCTTTTGCTTCGAGTTTTAGAGCAATCATTGGTTAGTAGCCCATACTAACAAACGATGCCCGCTCCGGCGACGAGTGACACTCAACAAAGGGCTGTGAATATTACTCGAAAACGTACTGCGTCATCGTTTCGACCGCGGTGTCCACAAACTCTGTCGTAAGTCGGCAACTGCACGATCAATATCAATATCCATGAGTGAGACGACAGCCCACGGAGAGATAAACGACTCTCGATTCAATGTGCCCGCCTCAAATTCGTTCGCTAGTGAGAGTCCTTCGGAATACTCTTTGGTGGTGATTCCAAGCGCGATGTACTGTTGCCCAGCAAACGGATGATCCTGACCGCTGATAATCAAATACGGCCGTCGAGGTGTATTTCCAAACGGGTCAGAAGCGACAACCACGACACCGCGTTCATACATTACTTGTTCTCTGTCGACCTACTCTCTTGTTCCTTCTCGTCAAGATCCGGAAGATCATCGTCCCAGTCCGGATTCTCGTCGTAGTAGTCACCCTCGAACTGCATTGCCACTGTTTCTAACCCGATGAGGCTCGCCATGTGAGCATCATATGCTTCAGGGTTGATTGCCCAGTATTCACCCTTATGCCGAACGAGTCCCCGAGATTCGAGTCGACTAAGCGTTGTACCGACGCTCCCACGAGGAATTCCGAGTTCTTCGGCTATCTCCCCGGCACGGAATCCTAAATCTGGCTCCTCAGCGAGGAATTCGAGAATACACCGGCCGTTTGTATTCTCATTCGGTAAATTCGTCGGGTGGTAGCTTTCGAACTCAACAGGCATGTGTAACAGTATGTAATAGAGAGTAATAAGACTGCTGTTGAGGATGAACTGGGAATGCAACGAATGGTGTAATTGATAGGAGAAACAGCAATGACCCATCTGCTAACACTCGAATGCCCCCTAAACACCTAGAAACCACCAATGATGCCCACGAGAATCCTGCAGACCATCAATACGGGTCTCCACCGACGACATGACTAGCGAGCGAATCACTAGGGATTCTCGAGCCATCAGAATTTAGCGTTATTGAATGGATAGCTGCCGATTTTCTCCCGATAGCCATTTATTCATATAGAACCTATAATTATCACGGAGGTAATTCTATGTCAATGGGTACATTCGATGCAGAGGAGTACGAACGTCGTGAGAAGAAAATCAGCTCTGTTGTCGCCGAGTCTGACGATCGACGGACGAACTTCGAAGGTCACATAGAGTACACTGGTGAGGACTCAATCGAAGATCTCCTCGCTCGACTGAAAGAAGTGAAGCCAGAGTAGTCTATAGGGTGATTGACCGCTATCTTAGATTGCTGTGTCGACTCTACCCAACCATCCCCGCCGCAATCCCGCGCAATATCGCTGTCGTAGGTGTAGTAGGTCGTGTCGTCTCCAAGAGATTGATAGCCACTGATGAAATGCAGAACCACGCCTTCCAGGCATGTTCTCCCGTGACGGCGTGCTCTGATTGGGGAAAGTGATCTGATCACTACTTTTTTGCTATGGCGATTGGCGATGAAGTCACGATAGTCGTCATAGCAACGTTCGCAAACCAAATGCTCGTCGTCGGAGGAGTTCGTACCCCAGATCCACCCCTTGAATCGTCAACCAAACATGCGGATCATCTCTGATCGTGCATCGTACTCGACCACTTTTCGATCCACTAGGTGCGGCAGATGCGTCTGGATCAACTTCGTTCGTAGTGACTCGACTTCCCATCCCTCGTATTCTGTTCCTTCGAATGCTCGGGGATCCTCGTCGAGCGTGCGACACAGTGAATCCACTGAGAGCGTGTCCTCATTTCGCTCAGCGATGTCCATGAGGATTTCACGTCGAAGCGGATCCTTGAGCGCAGTGAATACCTGATTGAGTTGGGTGTCTGTCGACTCACTGGTGTCCGAGTCAAATGGATTGTTTTCACTAGGCATGATAATCATTCGGTGGTGAAGTGTCGAACCATGTCGCCGCATGCTACAGAATCGCGCTATCGCTGGGTTCTACGTGGTGAAATACTACCGATAAGCTGCTGATTGCTACACTGTAATAGACAAAAATTATTTTTAAATATTTTTATTAGTATTGAGATAACTTATACCATGGTTCTGCTTCGTGCCAATTCTATTCGCTTTCACCTTTGCAGTAGCGAGGAAACCTTGTCGTAAATGGCGGGCAAGGATGTCACGAGACATCGAATATCGGTACTCTCATGGACACCCAAAATGTTTGCTAGCACATGCCATAGTTTGTGGTTCGTTTAGACGATCATCCGAAACTCGAGCTTGACAACCTTGACGTCGGCGTTGAAGAAGACGTCATTGCCTTCGATGTAACAGGGACGATCCGAGGCCTCGACAAGGATCTCCTCGATACACTAACTGATACAACCCTTCGACCGACCGAGATTCATTTCACAACAGACGAGTAGTGTACAGTACGACGTCTATTCGTCACTTGGCGACTGTTTGCTGTCGGAACTTGATTCGGAGTTGTGAACCGTAATCTGCCCACTGCTATCGACCTTGACGTGGTAGGCATCATAATTGAACAGGACATGCCCATTCGTCTCACGCGGGTTCCCTGCATCTCGTGGGCCGAAGAGCGCATCAAGTGCCTCGGGGTCGACGAAATCCGAGAGGAGTGCGAGTTCAGTCGGATCAGCATCATTCAGTGTTGCAATAGCTGTGATTAGCTCTTCACTAACGCTGTCCCTTATTGGATCAAATTCTGTCTG
Source organism: Haladaptatus caseinilyticus (assembly GCF_026248685.1). Classification (NCBI taxonomy): domain Archaea; kingdom Methanobacteriati; phylum Methanobacteriota; class Halobacteria; order Halobacteriales; family Haladaptataceae; genus Haladaptatus; species Haladaptatus caseinilyticus. The sequence continues at coordinate 208,871 of NZ_CP111042.1, forward strand.
GTAGGCGGCATCGTCTGCGTGCTCGTCCTCGTCATCAGACGGGGGAGTATGATTTGTCATGGTGGGGTGCGAGAAGTACTAACTATAGAATGCACCCCACACACGGCATGTGAAACAGACAGACTGTTTCTGAAAGGTTCGTTTCCGCGCCCTGGAAACGGATACACAGAATGTTCTTGCTTCTTCGTCAGAGACTACCACATGCCACGTACATAAAGGTCTGGCTGAGGATCGAACACTACTGCTGTGGAGAGAACGAATACAGTCACTCCGAGCCTGATACCTCCTCATACTCGGCGGGCTCGGACACCGTAATCCACCCATCACTGGCAACCTCAACACGATACTGATTATACCGGAAGGAAACACTCCCCTCACTATCGCGGGTATGCCCGGCGACCTTCGGCCCGAAGAAGCCGTCTTCGATGGCGGCAATGTCTACACACTCGTATAACGGGGGATCTTTGATGTCTACTGGAGCAACGCCTACGGCATCCGCGATCGCGAAGATGACTTCGGTGGTGAGATCGCGATGGCTCTCGCGTTCATAATGAGCCTGGGTCACAAACGTCATGTCGGGATCGTCGGGTTCGTTTCCATCCGGTGCAAGTCTGGTACCATCATCAGTGTGGTCATTACTTGAGGTCATTTGTCGTCCTCCGTGTGAAACTATCCTATCGTACTGTCGAGCCCGAGGCAGTGATACCTCTTTGGGCAGCCATGGGTTACCGAGTGTCCTCCTGGTCGAACTCGCTGCGAGCATGCGTTTCTTGCCGATTGTCGAGACTCCCACCGGCACCCTCCAACGCGGCCAACACTTGGACCGCATGTGGCCCTGGAGTGATCGTCTCGGTGTCGGCATCGAACTCAATCACGTCCAAATCCACGAGTTTCGGTACGTGACTGTGATAAAGCGATGTGTACATCTCTTGGCGCGTGAGCGTCGCAATGTTCGCCTTTGCGGTGTCGGTCTCCCAGGCAGCCAATTTGGTCGCAAGCTCATCGAGTGACCATTCGGTTGCTTCGGCGAGGGTGTAGACAAGGTAGCGTCGTCGTGGATGGGAAATCGCCTCGAAGACGGGTTGTAACTCGAGGATGGTCTCCGAAACATCGATGTCGAGATCGCGCTCGGCGACGCTCTCTTCGTCGGTCCGGCCAGGGTCTCTCTCCCATTCGTCGGGAGGTAACTCGTCTCCCGCCATAGCCGATACACTGGTGTGAAACCTATTAAAAATTCGGTGTAGAGTGTGTTTCTCGACCATATTCGGCAAAAGCGCACTCGGTCATCATCTCTTGTTACCCATTTGGAATTTCATGTTCCAAGTGCGACCACTTGGAGCTGCCCAGTACTGACCAGCGGTGCTGTCCTTCTGTCGGTGGCAGATGTACCCACAACTGTCTAGTACATGAGGCAGTGAGACAAATGGATCCCAACCAATTCTTCCTTCATATCTGGTGGAACCCGTTTCCTATCCACTGAATCAATACGTGATAGTGAACTCATTTGAATCGCTGTTCTTCAGCAAACACATTTCGTCCGTTTGAACCTCTCACATGGGAGAATCGAATTCTCCTATCGACAATGGATGTAGTGTCTTCGAATACTGGGATTTCGTCGGAAGAGATCAGACGAATGCCGATCCGGCCACGAGTCCGATTGTTGCGCACACAGCGATAAAAGCCGCGTCCTTCGCCGAAACGCTCTCAGAAAACTGACTCGCAAGCGTCCCGATAATCAACGCGCAAATGATTCCGACAATCGGAATTTGAGAGATAATTCCATCCAGGGAAACAATAGGAAGCATACTCAACTGCTATCGCACCTCGTTAATGGATTCAGGTACCATGAATCATTATTTGCTCTAGAAGAATTTATATTTTATAGTTTTATCGTGAACACAGTCAGCAGCACCGATAACAGATTCCTCGATTTTCCATCCGAGAGAGAAAGTTGTTTGCGTGAGACCACACTACGGTGATCTATGGCGGCTGCGTGGGCACAGTGGGAGCACGTTACGAAAGTCGACCCTGATAAAGCACTCCACGACGGAGATACCTACGCTGACATTGCCGACACAGGCACAGATGCACTCATTCTCGGTGGCACCACGAACGTCACCGAGTCCAGCGTTCAGTCAATTCTCGATGCACTCGTCTCCGTCGAAATACCCGTCTTCGTCGAACCAACGTACCACCCGACCACGTTTCAGCATGGTGCTCTTCGCGGGTATCTCATCCCAACTGTTCTGAATGCCGGTGACAGAACGTGGGAAACAGGGGCGCACCAAGAGTGGGTTCGCTCGACAAATGCGATCGACTGGGAGCGAACGCATACCGAAGCGTACATCGTGTTAAATTCGGATTCGGCAGTCGCGACGTACACGCAAGCAGACTGTGACCTTGATGCAGATGACGTCGTTGCCTATGCTATACTTGCCGAACAAATCCTCGGCCAGGAGATCGTTTATCTCGAGTCTTTCAGACACGGAGTCGATCACTGGTGCCGTGGTGACAGCAGTAACTGAAGCGAATGGCACGAAGCCTGCGACCCCTCTTTACGAGGCCATCGATCCTGATGCTCTCGAAGCGCTCTATCAGCATGGCTCACCAGAGGTGAACTTTGAGTATATTGGGTATCACGTTACGGTGCATTCTGACCGGACCGTTTCCGTTGCTACCGTCGATTCGTAGAGTGCTACGAGTTGGATTCGCTCACATCCGATTTATTGCCGCCGTCACCGAGGCTCTGTCCCGCCTGCAACAGTGCTTCGAGACGAGGGTGTTCCGTATACGAAATGAGCTGTAGTGAGGAATTGTACTCGATCACGCCATAATCAGCGAGTTTGGGCAGATGGAGATGATGGAGCCGAGTTTGCAACTTTTCAGGATTCGTGTCAGTGTGGGTCTGGAGATATTCGACGAGTGCTTCGAGCGGCACAGGTTGATCGGCAGTCTCGATGAGATGGGTGAGAATGTGGCGTCTTTGGGTATTAGCTAAAAGTGTGAATATCTCGTCAAGCGAACGTTGCTCGTCTGTGTCTTCTGGTGAAAAGCCCATTTTTATCGACACTACTGCCGGGAGTTCTATAAGGTCTTGGTCTGTTCGAACAGAGTCATTTAAAAAGGTTCACGAAATAATAGCAGATCAGATGATCATGGCTCGGACGCACCGAATAGTGTCTGCTTGACAATAGCCTCGATACCATGTCTGATTCGATCCGACAACGATTGTTGGGTAATATCGAGTTCTGTCGCCAACTCCGAGAGCGTCACCTGCCAGGGCGTCTCGAAATACCCACGTTGGAATGCGAGCACGAGTGCTTTCCGCTGTTTGTCCGTGAGGATATTTTCGAGTTCGGATGCACCGGCCTCGGATAACGACTGCATTTTGCCGAGTGTGTACCCAATGTCGTTCTCTCGACTGATGTTATGGAAGCGTGTCAGATGGTCGTGAGATGGGAACAACAATTCGAACTCCCAATTGTCAGTGCCATAGCCGTGAGCGTTTCGAATGATCCCCTCTGCGGTAGTAAGCCCTTCCAAGAATGCTCCACTTGGGATATCCCAATTGAGGAGATACAACCGACGGTCACCCACTTCATCGATTGCAACGAATTGCTGGACGTTGATATCGTCTCGAACACGCTGTTCGAAGGCATCTAAGTCGCCATCCCACGCCCAAAAAATCGGGACGACGTCGGCACCCACAGGGACGATGCGCTCGAACTCGATATGGAGGTCACTGTCAGTGGTCAGCATGGTTCCTAACGGGAAGTTCTCCGGGGGAAGAGACAGCTCAATAATGACCGCCATGCAATCGTACACTATTTGTTGACGCTTAGTCGCTTGGGTGGTATGGACGTGCATCTCGCGGGGGTACAGGGTACCAGCGATTTTTGTCTTTCAGTTATTTCTGATCCCCTTCTCGACACGGAGTGACCCACCGCACTCACTACATCGGTACTGTTCTGGGTTGCGAACGGTCTTTGAGCGTCGATACCGGCCAATCCGCCTGCCGCAGTCCTCGCAAACAAGCCACCACTTCGGGGTGGTGAATCGCTCGCAGTGCTGCGAAGTGTCGAGGCGGTCCGCCACTGTGCGAACGTCGAGCCGTGATCCGCGTCGCCGAATTCGTGGTACTGCCAGGCGTGGATGAGTTCGTGGCGCACCGTCGAACTGAATTGCTCCCAACCGTGCTGCTCGAATGCGGCCCATGCGAGCGAGATCGTTATCTCGCCGTTCGCAGGGTCGTACTTCGTCGCTCCTGCCGACCGCTGTCGTCGGTGAGACACTTCCCACGCAATCGTTTCGACCGGTAAGTCCGGGAAGTGCTCAGCGGCGACGTCCGCCGCGTGCTGTCGTACTCGGTCGAGCAGGGCCGTCGATGTCTTTGGAGTATCGTCGTAAATGTACCCAGTTCGGATCCCACAAACACAAAGACGAAGTAGCGTCAACACGAATGTCAACGTACGATGGGCATCGCAAACGATCAGATTCGCGTTAGCGATACAGTAAAGCGGGAGTTAGAACGCCGGAAACGAGAGGGTGAGAGTTTCAACGACGTTCTTGAGCGTATGCTCGGCGACAACAGCGGCGATTTCGCTGATGGATTTGGTCGCTGGTCGGACGAAGAGGCTGAACGCGTCCGTGAGGGTCGCAAACAGGGCAAAGAGAAGCGAAAGGCACAGATGCAACGACTCGGTAGAGGCGACGCGTGAAGGTTCTCGACACTTCGTTTCTTATCGACTACCTCGCAGGTGTTGCGTCTACCAAAACGTTCTACGAGGAAGCAGGCGGTACCGAGGAGCAGTGGATCATCCCTCTCGTTGCGTATGCTGAGGTGCTTGTCGGAGCGGGCAACCTTCCGGATGGTGACATCGACGGTGTGCGTGCTGATCTCTCCTGGGGAGAAGTGTATGTTACCGACGAACGGACAGCGATCACCGCCGGGAACATTGCAGACGAGATCGCACCCGGTGGCCCCTATCTCGACGGGCCTGATGCACTTATTGCTGCTGTTGGTCGTAAACTCGATGCACCAGTGGTTTCTGGGGACGGCGACTTGACTCACGAAGCGACACAGAAAGTGATTGACGTCGAAAAGTACCGGTGATATCCTCACCCGCCGTAAACGGCGGGGTTTCCTGCTTACAGAAAGACGAAGATCGTCGGTTACTGTATCCGCACTCACTGTGATCATTCGCTAGTCGGTGATAGCCGGAGCGACAATGGCCGTGACGTGGCCAAAAAGAGCTGAAGCGGTGGTTCGTTCGGCAGTTCCTTCCGTCCCGCACGAACGCATGGCCAGTACGGGAAGTCACCGACGCCCTCGCAGTCGCAGTCTTCGAGTTCGGTATCGTTGTCGTCCTCGGAGGGGAACGAGTCGAGCGTTCCGTCTTGAGTTGCGGTTTCGACGGCGGCCATGTGTTTGCAAAAGGCGTTGCGGTGGACGTGATGCGGGGACGTGCAGGCCATCAATTCCTCGGTCACGTCGTCGATGGAGACGGTGTACTGGTGGTTTGTGGGGTTCTCGCGGATCTCGTTAGGGATGTTCGATGAGTCCGGGGTATTGACCCAGTTAACAAACCAATGATCTATACTATCATTTGCTGCCTGATGGCATTACAACGGTGCAGCAGTGAAAGGTTGTTATGGAATCTCTTTGAGCGGAACCGCGGTCGCCGCATCGGCAACAATCCAGGATGAGAAAATGCTTTTGTTGCCTGTTACCGGTTGAACAAGGACGTATTCAGTGTCAGAGGTGCCTTCAACGGTATATTCGAGATTGAAGATAGGCTATGACTCAAGAGGTGCATCTGAGACGATACTATTGCCCGATGAAGATGGAGTCATAGGTAGTCATCCTCAAATTCGACGTCGGTCTTGAGCATTGTAACCGAAGTGGCTACTAATGCAGGTGCTCTTGCTGATTAGCTACTTCTAACAGTGATTAATCCCTTTTGCGGTTGGTTTGAAGAGTTGAAACAGGGGGAATCAGACACCGGCTACTTGTTTGACTCAATTTTTGGCCGTGTTGACAGTCACAGAGCCATCGAAATCAAGAATAATTTTCTGTACCGTATCTCCGAAAATAGCCTTTCCAGTCGGCGATCGGTTGTGACCCGTGATAAAGATCCGGTCACAATTTTGCTGATTGGCTATTTCGAGAACTTTTTCAGCCTTGTTACCAAGATATCCTGCCGTATCGTATTCAACGGTAATATCAGAAAGAATTTCACTTCCAATTTCGTCGGCGAGTTGTGTAGCCCTTTCCTCTGCCTCGTTACGAGTATAATGAGTCGAATTACTGGTGGAAGAATCCATGGATTCTCGATGTAAGCTATATTTCAATGCGTCAGTGACGTGAATGAGTAAAAGATCTGCGTTCGTTGCCTTTGCCACTTCACCGGCCTGTCTCACTAGGGTCCGTGCCGACTCTGTCGGCTCAACTACTGCAAGTAGCTGATCCATACTACCAGTAGCAACCGAATTCATAAAATCATTTCTTCCCAATAGAGAAATTACAACAATAATCAATGAAATACTCGTTAAATCTCCTTTCTGTTCAAATATGTCTCCCAAATGTAAAAGGGAAAAATGCACCGGCCGTAATGTGTCATCCATTCAGGTCAGTATCGAGTCGAAAGTAGTGAATCGGTCGTACCGTTACTCGCGAGAGGGTACCGACTCCGTTCCGGTTGCCCCGACAGAATCGGAGACATTGTCCCGAAGATCGGCTTCAATCGCCTCGAGGGAGCGTCCCTTTGTCTCGGGAACCATTCGATAGGCGAAGACGAATGCCAATAAGCTACAGATCCCGAACAGCCAGAAAGTGGATGGTTTACCCAGATTTGCGGTGAGTACCGGGAATGCGAGGGAAACGAGCAGGTTTGCACCCCAATTGGCGACAGTTACAGTTCCCATGGCACTGCCGCGAACCGAGAGTGGATAGATCTCGGAGATGAGCAACCAAAACACCGGGCCAAGGCCAATCGCGAAGAAAGCAACGAAAAGCATCAGGCTTCCCGTCGCAACCCACCCAAGGATGCCTCCAAATCCGGGAAGGTAAAAGACGGCACCGAGAACTCCCGGCGTCACGACCATTCCTCCGACCCCAACGAGCAAGAGACGGCGGCGGCCAACGCGGTCAATAAGTGCGATCGCAACGATAGTCATGACGACGTTAATAACACCGATTCCGACGGTAGCAAAGATCGATGTTGAACTTCCGAAACCGGTTGATTCGAGAATTGTGGGTGCATAGTAGATGACAGCATTGATGCCGGTAATTTGCTGAAAGACGGCAAGTCCGAGCCCGACGATAAGTGCTGGCCGCAACCATGATTCGAACAGATCCGATAAGCCGTTTCCAGACTGTTTATCGACTGTTTTCTTGATTTCGTCCATTTCAGCATCGATGTCGGATTCACGAGTACGCTTGAGAACTGCTCGAGCAGCGTCCGGTTGATCGTGTTCGTAGAGCCAGCGCGGGCTTTCGGGCATTTTGAGCATACCGAGTGCGAGGATGACAGCCGGGATCATCCCCGTCCCCAACATTAATCGCCAATCGCCAGTATCTGCAAAAGCGTAATTGACGAAGTAGGAAATAAGGATTCCGAGTGTTACCATAAGTTGATTCAGTGAAGTAAGTGCGCCGCGAATTTTGGGTGGTGCAATTTCAGAGATGTAGAGTGGGCCAACGATTGATGCAAAGCCGATCGCAACGCCATCGATGAGACGTCCCACGACCAATACCAGAACCGTCGGTGCGATAGCCATCGTTAGCGATCCGATGAAGAAAACTACCGCACCGAGCAGGATTAGTCGGCGCCGACCGATCTGATCGGCTAGTTTGCCGCCAGTCGCAGCACCGAACGCTGCGCCCGCCATTGCACCACTGATTACGATGCCTTCAACGAGTGGTGACATCGTGAAGGTGTTATTAATATAGAGAAATGCACCGGAGATAATTCCGGTATCGAATCCGAATAAGAGCCCGTTGAGGGCTGCCAATCCAGCAGTGAGATAAATGAACCGATCCCCTCCACTTGCTTGTGTGTCGTCTGTGTTAGCGGTAGCCATGAATAGCGTACTCAAAGCTGTCGATGTTTGGTTTAGATAATTTTCGAATTTTTCTCAATCAATATTAGTTTGATATCGGAGTATATATACTCATAAAACACCAAAATAGAAGATTATTGTATACACTGTTCGTATGACGGACAATAGAAGATTATTGTATACACTGTTCGTATGACGGACTGAATTATTCTCGACCCCGCGAGTCGTAGGCGTCCCATGTGAGCGAGATTGTAATCTCGTCCCTCGGATGATTGTATTTCGTTGTTCCTGCTGACCGCTGTCGTGGTGGGATACCTTTACTCAATTGCTTCAATCAATAGATCTGGGCACGCTCCGTCGTCGGTTTGTTCTCGCGTTCGGTCGAACCAGCCGCACACTCGGTGAGCGTTCGCTGGGTACCATCGGCCAGCGTTGTTTTGCGAAACATGACTGAAAAAGTGAGTGGGTTAGCAACAATCGGTGAGTGCACCCTTCCGGATGGCTTCCGCGCCACAGTCCTCACACCGCCAATCGTTGTGATCGACGTGTCCGTACTTGTCGTAGCCAGTGTGCGGGCCACTGATGCGCTCGTCCTCCGAGGAGAAGGCGTCGAGTGTCCCGTCGTCGGTTGCGTTTTCGACGGCGGCCATGTGTTTGCAGACAGCGTTACGGTGGACGTGGTGCGGGCACGTGCAGGCCATCAATTCCTCGGTTACGTTGTTGATGGAGATGGGATATGGTGTCAGTGTGTCTTGTCTGCCTCAAGTGCACCGATAACATCATTCAGGTCGAAAAGGCGGAGATCAGTACGATCGTCAGCAGCTTCTTCTACAGACGATTTGAATCCTGACCGGCTGAATAACGCGTATTCATACGATGGGTTACCACCCGTATTCGGTGTCCAGTTGATATATTCCACCGTCTCTTCGAGATTGTTGAGAATATTATACCCGAGCGGAGCATTTGTGAACTTGGCTTCACCGACGAGAAGTTTTGACTCGTCAGTCGGGGCGACGACATCGATTTCACGTCCTTTGTACCACCACTGACTCGGCACCCGTGTGAACGTACAGTCGGGATATAATGCAGGGAGTGCATCGTGACAAAGCTCTTCAAATGTTTCACTCACGAAGTCCGGTAACTCTGGTTCGATCAGATCCGCGTATGCATTTTCACCATAAAGTTCGTATTGACCACCACGGCCGTACAGATACCGGAAGTAAAAACGAAAGACGGGATCTCGGATTTTGTATCGCGTTCGTTTACTTCGCGTTGGGTCAGCGAGTGCTGGATGATGTTTTTCGATAATCTGTAGCGTTTCTAAGCGGTCGAAATAATAGGACGTATTGGTGCTCTCAATTCCGGCCCCTTGTGCGATTTCGTTTCGGCTTCGATTTCCGTTCGCCATCGATTCTAATACCGAAAAATACGTGTTTACCTCATTGAGCTCCATTTGGAGCACCGTTTCTGGCTCGTTATGGAGTGATCCGTCTGGGTCACACAATAATCGTGTGATATTCTCTCCGAGTGATCGTGATGCGTCAAGCGGATCGAGATAGCGTGGTGTGCCACCGAAGACGCCATACACGAATACACGATCTTCCGGGTTGTATTCCGGAACAAACTCTTTGACTGACCGGAAGGGTAACTGTGTGAGTTTCATTCGGCCATTCGGCGTCTGGGAGACTCGTCCATAGAGGGGCGCACCGCCATCAAGCAAATAGGTGTGTATCATACCGATCGCTGACCCTGTCAGGACGAGCGTTGCTTGACTGTCGTCTACGCCGGTATCCCACAGGTGTTGCACGATAGAGGGGAGGCTCTCGTCTGATTCGATAAGATAGGGAAACTCGTCGATAATGATGATCGCGTCTCGGTCAACGAGGTGTGTGAGAAGCGGTTCCCACTCTTCTTTGACGGATGTAATGCTGGGAAATGTTGAGGCAACTGCTTCAGCGAAGCGGGAAAGTTGGGTGGTTGGAGTTCCCTGAACAGCCTGATAGTAGACGACGTCATTTCGATCAATAACGGATTGGCGAACGAGTTCGCTCTTTCCGATTTGCCGACGGCCGTAGATGATCGCGAGTTCCGCTTGCTCACTATCGTATAACGCTTTGAGTCGGTCAAGTTCCTTGATGCGATTGACGAACTTTTCCATACTTATGGTAGAGATACGAGGTATGTATGTGCTTCGAAGTTAGTGGTGAGACTATTATAGCTCAAACTCTAATAGTTTCATTCCTAATTTAGACTCCTGTGAGCATTCGCTGGTCGGTGATATCCGAGACCGTCACTTGGCATGCCTGGATAAAGAGAGTTGAAGCGGTGGTTCGTTCGGCAGTTCTTTTCGTCCCGTTCGCACGCACGGCCAGCACGGGAAGTCACCAAGGCCGCCACAGTCACAGTCTTCGGGTTCGGTCTCGTTGTCGTCCTCGGAGGGGAAGGCGTCGAGCGTTCCGCCGTCCGTCGAGGTTTCGACGGCGGCCATGTGTTTGCAGTAGGCGTTCCGGTGGACGTGGTGCGGACAGGTGCAGGCCATCAGTTCCTCAGTCACGTCGTCGATGGACACGGTGTATTGGTGCTCTTCCGGGTTCCCGTGGCTCTCGTTGATCACTTCGACGAGTCTGGAGGCTCCCACGTCGAAGGAAAATTGTTCGGCCTGTGCGCGTTGCTGTGCCGTCTCGTCAGCTTCAATTCCTATGGATGGTTTCGTTCAATTGGCTTCGTACAATTGGTATTTTTGAGCTTTGACAGCCGAGAGACCAGCGTCGGATGGTTCTGCATCCGACGTGGGTTTCCACTACTCAGTAGTTAGAGGACGGTGAGAACGAGCAGGAGAAGCTGGCCAAGCAGATTTTGAGAGACTGGTCAGAATGCCTTTTCCCAGTAAATCCATTGGTTGTGGTGGCCAAAGGAAACTCGGCCACCATCCCTGTCGAAGTAACGTCAGAGACACAACCTCCCCAGAGTAGCTGTGAACGCAATTCAGGTCGGCTACCCGCCTATCATCCATCCCACAGCATCACGAATTCCGACTCAAACGGGGGCATGATCCCGCTATCATGTTCCCGAAGTAGACCTTCCGGACCGTGATTTCGCCAGACGTTTGAAACACATTGTTGAATTGTTGACTAATAGGTCATCTGGAGATTACCCCTTCGCCAACGGTAGAGATGAACCAGATAGAATATTCCCCCGAACAGGAATCCAGCGACACAGATAATGTACACATCAGAGAGATGCATTATACCAAGCAAGGGATTCCCCGAAAGTGGATACAGAGGTTGCATATCTGTATGCATAATTGCGTCAAGTATGAGATGGCTGTAGACACCAATCAAACTCGCAGCCACGATTCGAGAGAGTGAGCGCTTCTGGGCGAGGCCAAATGGTGCGCCCAATCGATTCCAGAGTGGCTTAGTCCTGTACATGCCAGTTGCAAGGACACCAGCTAAGAGTGTCCCGCCAAACACAGTGTGCAGTGGTCCATGGAGGTTCCCGGTGAACGGGCCAAAATAGATCGCAATTGACCTGATATCCACAATCATCGTTGCAATGCAGAGCATTGGAAAATCGAGCCAGCGAAAGAGCGCTAAACCGAGAAATAGACCAATACCGAGGTGATAGGGCGTGAGGGGCATATTGAGAATTTACTCACAAATGCGGTTAATTGTTACTATAGATGAGTATTCAGAAATAGAATCTGAAGGCACAAGCTGATAGAGGATTTATCGGACTGTCACGAAGAGAGACTAATCATGAACTCATATGTCGCCCTCGTCGGAGCAATTATCGCCGAAGTCACTGGGACAACAGCCTTGAATCTCTCGAACGGATTCACTGAGCTTATTCCAAGTATTATCGTCGTTCTCGGGTATGGAGGATCGTTCTATCTATTGAGTCTTGCTCTCACGGACTTACCTGTCGGGATGATCTATGCGACATGGTCTGGAGTTGGTGTTGTGTTGATTGCCGTTATTGGAATCGTATTCTTTGATGAGCAAATTGACATTGCTGGTGTACTTGGATTTGGACTTATTATTGCAGGCGTTTACTTGTTGAACGTCGTCTCAAACACATCGGCTCATTAACTTATAGGAGAGTCTCCCGTGGCCATCGATTGTCAGTGAAAAGCTACCGCTTCCTCACATCTTTATCGAGATTGGAGAGGACAAGTAACAGATACCGACTGATATACAAACTGAATCCCCGATTCACGAAGTACGTCGAAAGACGTGGTGGCAGACAGGACACTTTCGTTCGAGTTCATCGATTACGCAATCACTTGTATTACCGGTCCATCCACAGTCAGGACATTGAGTAAGGCCAGGACTCATTTTATTCCTCAACGGGTTCCTGTACCAACTACTTTGGGAACACAAGCGATGTCCTGAATCGACGCCTGATTGGCGGGTATGTCTCCAAAGTTACAAGTACATGTGGTTGTATTTATGAGATTTTAATAACTTGGGTCTAAGGCTAGATATAGACGTTCTATTCCGCGATATTACCGGTATAATCCCATATCGACCCGCAAACCTAAGGTTGGAGTAGTAACAAGAATAGGAGCGTCTAAGGTTGGGTGAGTAATAAGAATGGGGACGAAGTGGTGAGGTACAGTTTTCAGCCGTTTGAAGCCGTGAAAGGCTGCATCTATGATTTCGATCCAGCCTTAGAATCCTAAGGCTGGATTCTATGGCCGGAAACCAGCCCTACGCGATTCTATGCAATTTTAAAGCCGTCAAATGCCGATCTGTACCTCCAAATTCTTCCAAAGTAATAGGGGGGTACGAACAAATGGGACGAGGATCGACAGTGATGGGAATACCATGAGAGCAAGACAGTTTTGAACAACTGTATTTTCACTATTTGAGAATAGCGTCTGGCAGTAACTCACTGGTAATGATTGCCCTCGATATCGGAGATAGTCAGGTATCTGTCGGATGCATCGGCAAGAGAGTGCTTACGCGGGCAACAGATGCGACAACTAGCGAATGAGTACAGGAGAATAGTTCTTGCTCTCCCGTGGCTTTCGGTGAGCAACAAAGAACCCTTCAGACCAAGGTGAGAACTCAAAGAGAGCCTTCATCACTGTCGGTGAATTTATCTTCGAGGGTAGGCACACTATATGTATGAACATTCGCGAGGCTGTCACTCAACTCGAAGAGAACCTTGGGATGGAACATAGTGAAGCAGCGGAAGAAGCTGGGCGCACTGTTGCGACGCTTCAAGACTAATTCGACGAATTACCTTTCGCTGCTTCAGCAAACTCATGCATCGTGAGACTGCTCTCGGTTATTAATTCACCCGACCCAGCGCGAAGCGCCACATTTTGTGCGAAATCGATCCAAAGATGTTCGTGCCGCCGGGCATAGATTTCTTGAGCATCAGAGTATGGGAGATCAAGATCATAGTTCGCGAGTGAGATCCGAATACCATCTTTTCGCCTAACAGCGGTACATCCGTGCTTTCACAAATGTTTAAAAATGTATAACTTTCGTCGGACCGTAGAGAGCTGTTTAGAGCGAATGATATACTGATTTGTCCACTCTCTCCAATCAAATTCGCCATCAAATAGAGACACAGCAGTATCTGGCATCTCGAAAGAGGGGTCTATCGAGTGCAAATAGTACTGAATCATTCCAATCGATGTCCGGTGATTGGCATTCGGAAGTGAATGTCGAAGTATTAGATTTGACGCTAAACGACCAGCCACTTCTATTGCGCTTCCAGTCCACTCTGTCTGTTCAATCGCCCGTTGCATCTGGTCAATCTCAAAATCCTTGAATGCACGAATTCGCTTACCCTCTTCTTCATAATTTTGTTTGAGTATTGATGCAAAAACGTTCACGATGCGAGTCATAATCAAGTCATAGGGAGACTCTACCCCACTAATCGCGTTGAAAACTCCATCACCCATTTCATCGATTACACCGATTGATCCAGAACTCGTATATACTAGATAGACTTCGTCCTCGAGCATAACATTCTCAACTTTAGTGTCGTATTCAGAACTATATTCATCGGCTTCATCTAGAGCCGTTTCTTTATCTGGGTTAACAAATTGTAGAGAAAATTGGTCATCAAATGGGTGATGATAGGGAAACAATCTCTTGCATAGTAGCTACTTACTACCGAATATGATAAGATTGGCGCAAAATCGCTCGACATGCGGTCTTACCTCGAGAAGCAGATGTTTAATATCGATACGAGAGCACGAGGAGAGGGAAGCAAGTTCATTCAGGACCGGAAAACAACGGATGTGCTTGCAGTTATCGTACCGCCTGACCCCTCTCCATGACAAGTGAGGTTACGGACGAGCTTGGGTGGCCACAGAGGAGGGCGTATGAGGTTTTGGATAGGCTTGCCGAAAAGGGAAGATTCGAAAGAAGGAGCCCGAAGCGCGTCGAGTGATCTGGATTCGAACAAAATAGCAATCGTTCGTTAGTATGGATGGCCACGATCTGATGCGAGGTACCACTCTCAAACAAAGAAGCCATTCAGAACGTGATCTCCGTATGCGCTCGGTCGAGTGACGTTATTCGAATTCGTCGTTGGGACTCGCATAGAGCAATTCAATCTCACGATCCTAATCACTCTCCGGACCACCGATGATGAGATCTAGCTCTCGGGTGATGCCACCGACCTCGATCGTCTCCGGATAGCGTCCGTCATAGTTAAATTCATGGCTCTGTTGAAACCCTTAACAGATGATACGAAATGCGTGCTGAAGACAGAAACTTGAGTTCAGCAGTTAGATACAGCCGAACAGGTGAATTAGATGACCGGCTATCGACTATAGCCGCCGGGCGAAACGTCGCTCACGCATGTCGTCTACTGGACGGAGGACTGGCAGCCCGACCGAAGCGCGAGTGTTGACAGCTTCAGTATCCATCCCCTCACTACCACCCCGTCTGTCGTTGTGGATCGACGGACGCTCACGACTGTTCTGTCCGCTGTCGGACACGCGAACAACTTCGATGCCTTGCAACTGCGGATCTTCTGTCTCGTGGAGGAAGGTGACGTCGAGCGTCCCATCGCGGGCCTGAACCGTGTATGATTTCGCTGTTCCCCTGTCGGTGCCGAGTTCGGCATACATGTTATAATTGTTTAGAACCTGATTGTCTTCGACGCGAACGTCGAATACGCGGGGACCTTTCTTCTGGTTGCTGTTTGGGCCCGAGTCGGTGAGGTACGTCTCCGCGAAGTAGAGCCGAACTGTATACGTTCCGGGTTCGACCGGGAACTGCCAGCGCATCTCGGGGTCGTCGCGCGGTGTCTTGTAATCGGCGTCCCACCGCCACGAGTAAAACATCTTTCGGGGGATGCCCCGCGGAACCGCCGGCGTCAGTGAGATGCGGTCGGTTGTAGTGCTCACGCGACTCCCGCTTGTTTGCGCGTTGCCGAACCGTGATGGATTTATCTTCGTGTCAGCCTGCCATGCAGGACCACCGTCGTTCGCAGGGATTTGCGGCCCACCAACGTTGACGCGGTAGAGCACTCGCTTGCGTGGTCGGGACGTAGTCGTTGTCGTGGTAGGTGTTCTGGTCGTAGTTACTGTCGTGGTCGATGTCGTCCTGGTGGTCGTTCTTAATGTCCGTTGAGAAGTTGTCGTGCTCGTTGTTTTCGACGTGCTCGGCGGCGTCGCTGCGCTCGTCTGAGTCTTTGATGGAGTTATGGCGGTCGTTGCCGTTGTCGTGTTCGTGGCCGGCGTGGTTCCAGCTGCGCCGCCGCTGGCGGGTGACCGGCCGAAGGGAACGCCCGAGAGTCCTGCGACGACAACCAGTCCGGCGACGAAGAAAACGAAGCCCCCACCGATGAGTGCCCCTTGAATGAAGCTGTTCGATGACCTCCCTGCCATGCCGCTCACGACCCCCGCTGTATTACGGTCATTCATCCCCGCTCTCTGTGGAATCGAGTTAATTATTTCGACATCGGAGCGCAAAATTCTCGATTCGGGAGACTGAAGCAGCGAGATGGGCACTGAGCGAGAGACAGATAGATCGAATGTTTCATCCCCTATTTAAATGTGATATGAACAATCAAACAGACTCACTAGACAGGCAGATTGATCTGGTTGCCTCGTGTAAGATACGCGCCGTGCATTCAGTACAACTCCTAATACATATCACTATCCAAATGATTTCAACAAGGCAGAAGTTGACTACGTTGAAGTATACCAGACTCTCCAGAGTGGATTGGAAATTTATGACACGTTCAGTCGACAAATCGCTCGGTGAGTCCAGCAACAGAACAGCACATAATCAACATCTAGATCAGTCGTTCCGTAGTTCGTCGAGAGCGATGATTACGTACAACAGTCCGACCAACCGGGTTCCGAAGTAGACCCACGGTTTCCATCGGCATTTGCTGGCATCGGTGTATGCAAGCTGGGTTCCATAATCGACATAGGCACGCGGGAACGCCAGTGCAAGAAGTCCAATAACGCCGAGAAATTGCTTAAATGCAGAATACGAGCGATCGTTTCGCCACATAGAAAGTAAGATAAGGAGTCCTTCAATCCGAGCACCAGGAACAACCCACGACCGCAATTCACAGTCACCGGGATTATCGAGTGCAAGATGTTCGGCACGGTTGATGAGTGCCTCTGGTGAAAGTAGTTCGATGATGCCGATTGCCGAGAGGAGCATGCGGAGCATGATAGTATAGTTAGACCTACATCATGATGAACCTCATCTTTAAACTGAATCCGGATGCGCGACAGTCATTTGAGAGTCCTAAACAGTCGGAATCACCAGAAGAATAGTGTGACAGCGACATTTCGTCAGATACCTTCGTGTTGTACCGCTAGATCAGCTTTCAAAGTACCCGTCGCGGTTTATTTTGAATACATTATACCGGATTCAACTCTAGCAGACCGAACGTGAATCATAGTATTTCATCAATGCCGGTCAACAGACGGCAGTAACACTCACACCAACAGACGTTGTGCAACGGTGTATGGATGGGTTACTTGGGGGACAAACAGCGGTAGTGACGGGTGCAGCGAGCGGAATCGGCCGTGCAATAGCACACAGGTTCGCTGAAGAAGGCGCAAATATCGTCGTTGCAGACGTTCGCGAAGACCCGCGTGAGAATGGTTCGACGACGCACGAACGCGTCAATAAGGAAACAGACGCACAAGCGGTGTTCGCACAGTGTGACGTCTCTGATCCTGCAGACGTAGAGGGAACTGTCGAGATGGCCGTTGACGAATTCGGGAGTCTCGACGTGATGGTAAACAACGCAGGAATTGTCGGCCCGAACGGTCCGGTGACAGACATTGATCCAGAGGCCTACCAACGGCTCCTCAACATCAATCTTAATGGTGCGTTCTTCGGATCGCAGGCGGCGGCACGACAGATGCGCGAGAACGGTGGCGGCAGCATCGTGAATATTTCGAGCATCGCAGGAATCCAAGGCTACAGCAATCTTTCACCGTATTGTACTTCGAAAGGTGGAATCAGACTGCTCACGTACTCACTCGCTGCAGAACTTGGAGCGGATGGTATTCGAGTGAACGTCATTCATCCGGGTGTCATCGAGACAGCAATGACGACAGATGATGTTCCAATCGTTGGCACCGAGTCCGGCGAACAGATGCGCGAATTGATTCCTTTAGGTCGATTCGGAGCACCGGACGATATCGCGAAAACAGCCCTGTACTTGGCGAGTGATCTTGCGAGTTACGTAACTGGTGAATCGGTAATCGTGGATGGTGGGATGGTAAATACTGCGTGAGATATAGAGATTGACAATAGCCCAGTGGCCGAGACACGCCCTGTATCCAACGATCAGAGTGTTTAGTTGAAGCTCATGATTATTTAGATAGGATGTTCATTCTTCAAACCGTTTGGTTTCACGCTTCCGACACCTCGGAAATGAGATCCTGAACCTCGATCGTGCGCTCTTCGGCCGCAGCCATGTACGCGGCTTCAGTCAAGGCAGTAACTTGGATTGCTTCGTCCGAGACGACCGGTCGTTCGCCGTCGTTGATGGCGGTGACGAAGTCTGCTACCTTTCGTCTCGTTGCAATGTCGAAGTTCGATTCTGTTCCCGTCGGTACAGTGTATCTGGTTGCACCCCTGTGTTCGAGATACAGATAATCTCCTGTATAAACGATACCTCCGCGTGTACCCCAGATAACGTACCCCTCACGTGGGTCCATTGCGACACCATCACCAGTCACCGTGACACTCCCAATAGCTGTACCGCCATCCACTTGTAAGCGAGTCGTGAGTGCCGCACTCACATCGATTCCCGGCTTTGCAAATTCGATCGAAGCAGTTGCCGTCTCAGGAATCCCATTCGTTACCCATAAGAGTGCATCAATGAGGTGCGACCCTGTATCGTACAACTGCCCACCACCCGAAATTTCTGGATCAGTCCTCCATGTTCCTTGGTGTGACGAAAACCAATCTTGCCCAATATAGCACGCAATCGTGTGGATAGTGCCGATACGATTGCTGGCAATGAGATGTCGAATCATTTGAAACACGGGATGGAAATGTCGTTGGTACCCGACTTTGAGAACACGGTTGTGGCGTCGTGCTGTTTCAACGAGATCGACAGCATCTCGCACATCGATTGTTATGGGTTTTTCCAACAAGACGTCAATGCCTGCTTCTAAGCAGGCAGTTGCTTGATCGTAGTGATATGCATGTGGCGTTGCGATCAATATCCCGTCTAACTCCCCGCTATGTTCGCAGAGGAGTGTTTTGTAGTCCTCATACGCCGGAACATTAAATTCGGATTCGAACACGGCACGAGCACCCGGTGACGTATCTGCACTTGCTACTATAGCCACGTCGTCCATACTCGCGAATAAGTGGAGTTCCAAGTAGCCAATACCTCCGACACCAACTCCCCCAATCCGAACAACCATAGAGTTGACACACCACGGTCGTGCAAAAGTGTGTGGAACTTAGTTCATAACCGATCAGTGAGATATCAGAGGTAGACACGTCGGTGCGGATTGATTTCATGAATCCAACAGTAGGGAAATACACTACCAAGTGGCCACGTAGCATTTAGAGGAGAAAATAATTAGTGGCGTGTTGTTACGATTCGAAATTGCGAAGCAGGCACCGTCGGCTCCGAGATTAGCCAGCCTTCCTACTCGGCTCATGCCGGGTTTTGAGCCAGTCTGCTAATCGATCGAAGTGAATGAAATGGGATGATCAGCAACAAGTTCAGAAAACGCCGCAAATGGAACTGCGATAAGAACGATTAGCAGGAGCATTTTCCGTGTGACATCTGAATCTGTCGTTATGACGACAGAAAGTACGTCTTCAGTCACCCCAAACAGAATTCCGATGATAAGGAATTCAAGAAGCCGTTTCGAGCGTCCATGTCTCATAGGAGAATAGACGTTCGTGGAACAAGTAATTCTTCTCTGCTTATCGAATAGAATTACGAGACCGAGTGAGTGTAGACGACGAGTCGCCAGCTCTTCGAGACAGTCCAGCGCTCGGAACAGAACACCGGACTGGTCAACTTCCGTGAAAAGCGTGCCGAGAGTCAGCAAGTCGAAGACAAGTACCTCGACGTGCTTGAGCACGCGAAGAACGTTGCCAAGACGAACGACGTGATGGTTACACGTTTGGGCTATCGCGAAGTGGCGACGCACTACGGCTGTGCATACAAGAACGATGGTTATCGCGTCATGGAGGAGATGGCCGAACGCGTGCCCGGTGTGACGTACAAGGAATCTCGAACGCTGTGTGTAGACGACGCAATGGGCGTCGGTGGACAACACATCGAGATCACGTTCGCCCATCCTGACCTCGCCGGGTGGATGCGAGCTCACGAAGCCAACGCGGGAGGGAACGGAGGGCGCGGATTATAGCGTTGTAATCACGGGGGTTCGACGAACCCCCGCTCGAACCACACCACATGAGGTTCACACCGCGTTGCCGGTGACACATGGTGGTACTAGTGCGCTAGTTACAGTGGAGTGCGTCTTTTTCTGCGTCATTTTCTGCGAAACGGAGAGGATCGCGAACGCGATCCCCCCTCTATTACAACGGTGTAATCGGCTGCTCTTACTTGCGACAGCCGAGGACGGCTTGATTGAGAATGTGCCGAAGTGTTCCGAGCTGACGAGCCAACGGTTTAACATCACCCACCAGTCATCTGTTAGAAATGGTGTGCCAGATATAGAGGATGTATTCAGCAATCTTGGCCCCCTCAATTCATGATCTACAAAGTATTATTTGTCGTATATAGTATTATTATCAAGGATTATCTAAAAGGCATTCATCTGCGAAATCGATGTCAGAGATGCACGCAGAGAGCACCGTGGAATTGGATCATCAGAACGCACCGTCTGCAACACGACGCCAGACATTGGCATTCTTAGGTGGCCTCGGCGGATTGGGCCTCACGGCAAGTCACCGAACTGCGGCCCAGCGTGCGAGTGAGAGTGGTGAACCAACTGTCGACCCTAGCACCGAGTTCACCATTGCGATTTTCCCGGATACGCAGTACTACGCACAACAAGACAACGGCATCTTCGAGCAGATGGGTCAGTGGGTTGCCGATAATAAGGAGACGTATAATATCCAGATGTTCCTTCACGAAGGAGACATCGTGCAGAGTTACGGGTCAGACAACGATGCCGAGTGGGATGTAGCCCAAGATGCGATCGGCAGGATGGACGATGCGAATGTTCCCACCGTACTGTCTCTTGGAAATCACGATGCGGACAATATACGAAATCCGCAAACGTTTCGCAGTCGTTTCCCGGCGACCCGCTACAAGGAAACCAAGCAGAGCAATGACACGATTCTCGACTGGGGGACATTCGAAGGACATGCCGAAAACGCGTATTTCCTCCAAGAGATTCATGGGGAGCAATTTCTCTTCCTCACGCTGGAGTTCGGGCCACGTGACGCGGCTTTGAAGTGGGCCGGGCAGGTAATGGACGCCTATGCTGAAGCGACCACGATTCTCGTAACGCATACCTATACGTACCACGACGGCACCCGAACGGATGCGAACGACAACTTCGCTCCAAATGGGTACGAAGGTGGGGGCCTCCCTGAAGGTAGCAACTACAACAACGGAGAGCAGATGTGGCAATCCGAATTGCGTTACCACGAGAACTTAGCGAATGTTCATTCTGGGCACCATATAACAGGCCCATACGTCGCACGACGTACCGCTCATGCAAGGGGCAATCGTACCGCACAGATGTTCATGGACTACCAGACTATTGACAACGGTGGGGATGGCTGGTTCCGTCTCTTGACGATAAACACGAAAACATACAATGCTGAAATAAATACGTATTCACCATATCTCGAAAAATGGAGTAAGGACAAAAAGGAGTCTTTTAAATTCAATTTGAACACTTATAGAAAAGGCGCCTAAGGCTCCGGAACCAACAGGGTATAGATTGAGGTTTTAGACCAAAGCTTCCCTGTGTCATTTTATTGAGAAATATTCAGCTTGTATTCAGCACGACTCCTGAAACCCATCATCTTTCTATGATTTCAGCAAGGCCATCTATTTGCCTTTCCTCAACCAAAAGATGCTAAACTGGATTCAGTATTATGCCCTAGCTCTTGCTCGATATCCGATTCACGCCACCCCAGCGGTGACAACACACTCGCTGCTGTACGAATCAACAACTCCCGATAAAATCCAGTATCATACTCGTCCAACTCCTCACCCGTTCACGCAAGCGCTTGTTATCGTCGACCACCACATACGATACACTCTGGCCAGGCGCACGCACCAACCCCAAATCAGCCGCCCGCTCTAACGCCGCCACACACCATTTCACGATTCAAAACGCAGGTCAACCTGTTCGTGTCCAATGCTGCGTAGAAGTAAAACGAAAGACATGGAGTAAAATGGGAATTCTAATCCCATCATCGAGCAACTTCTTAGTAAACACTCATTTTTTTTGGATCACTCTGGTTTTCTGGCTTCACTCAGTAATCATCGTATGTTCGTCGCATCGTTTTCGATTCCGGCGGATGGGTTCGCACTTGGTCACACACTCGAAACCGTTCCAGAAATGACTGTGAAAGCTGAACGCGTCGCTGCCCATGGAACGGTGTGGGTCATGCCCTGTTTATGGGTAACCGGTGACGATTTCGATGCGTTTGATACAGCGCTCAAAGCGGATCCGACAGTCGATTCAGTTATCGAGGTGGAAGCGTTCGAGGATGAGCGCTACTACCAATTAGAATGGGATGACTCAGTGAATCAGTTTGTTGATGCCCTTATCGATACGGAAGGCTCAATCCTCAATGCCGAAACGCAGAATGAGGCGTGGCATCTTCGAATCCGTTTTGCAACCCGTGAACAACTAGAAGTCTTTCAAGATTACCTCTCGTCCCAGAACCATTCGTTCCAATTGCTGAATCTCTTCAAACCGAAAGCACCTCGCCAAGAGCGCGGTGAACTCACAGCAGCCCAACGCGATGCGCTTGTCGCAGCGGTCGAGCAGGGATACTACCAAATTCCCCGTGATAGCACCGTAGAAGAAGTAGCCAACGCCCTCGGAATCTCCAACCAAGCCGCCTCGGAGCGGCTTCGGCGAGGAATCGAGCAACTTGTTACAACAGTGCTAGTTGAGCCAGAGAAATAGGGGGAGCAATTCCACTTGGATATTATAAAGCCATGATCTGGTCATGGCGACATTCCAACTACTGAATTGAACTAGCGTGTGTATGGTCACAGATTCGTACGGGAATCCCGAAACGGATGAAAACGCCCAGGAACAATACTTAGATCTGATTTTCGATGTACTCGCCAGTAAAAGTCGTCAATACGCCCTCGCGTATCTCAGATCATGTTCGCACCCAGTCGAGATCGCGGATGTAGCCGCCGAAATTGCGGCTCAAAAACAACAGACATCACGCAGTGAACTCCCAGAAAACCTAATCGAACGAGAGTACATCGCATTACTCCACAAGCATCTGCCGAAGCTCAAACAACTGAACTTCGTGTACTATAGGAGAGATCAGAGCACTATTAGCTGTACTACTGCAATACAATCGATAGAACCATTTCTTGAACTCATACTGACTAAAGAACAAAAGAGCGAATCATGATTTTCAGGAGATACCATACTCATATTAATATTTTCAATCAAGTAGTTGGGATAGCTTCCAGAAAATCTTCGAGTTTTGTGCCATCGCGATAGCGAATATCCTTGTTTCGTCGATCGTATTCGATGACCCCATAATCAGCGAGCTTCGGAAGGTGGGTATGAAGAAGTGAGATCCGAACCTGCTCAGTTGTCGTGGGGGTCCCATTTTTAGTATGGATGTGCGTAACAAGCTCATCAAGGTTCGCAACGTCAGCATCCTTCGTTTGAAGATAGGAGAGAACCTGACGTCGATAGGAGCTAGATAATATCTGACACACCTGATTCAATGAAAGCGAGGGGCGTTCATGCTGGGTCATATTGTTGGGCGTACCAGGACAAAATGTACAATTACTGGGGCTGTTCGAACAGGGTATTTTTGTGTGACCATGACAGAACGCCTTACTCAGGTGGTGTCGTCTCAGAAGCGTTCAGAAGCGCATGCTCAAGTAGTGCTTCATTCCCACGTCGAATTAGATCGGAGAGCGACTGCTGGCTGATGTTGAATTCCTCCGCCAATTCAGACAGCGTGACTTGCCGAGGTGTCTGAATGTATCCGTGTTGAAGGGCCAATAACAGTGCATCACGCTGCTTTTCGGTGAGCACACCTTCTAGGAGATAATCACCTGCCTCGGTGAGCGTCTGCATCTGCCCAAGTGTGTACTGAATATCGTTCTCGCGGCAATGGTTGTGAAATGTGGTGAGCTCTTCCTGATTCGGAAAGAGGATCTCGAACTCCCACGCTTCAGTGTCGTAGCCATAGGCGCTCCGAATGATCGTCTCGGCGGCAGTAAATCCCTCAAAAAATCCGCCGTCAGGCACGTCCCAGTTCAAGAGATATAATCGACGATCTTCAACCTCCTCAACCTCCATTTTGAACCTGCTCATGGGCGCGGACACGTTGCTCGAAATCATCTAAATCTGTATTCCAGGCCCAGAACAAGGGAATGGTATTCGTTCCAACAGGGACGATTCGCTCGAATTCGATTTGAGTCTCCGTCCCTGCAGTGAGCAAGCGACCAAGGGGAAACTCCGTCGCTGGAAGTGAGAGTTCAACAATAGTAGCCATCGATCTGTCTGGTGTTCGCTTTGAGCAGTTTTATTTTCTCTGAGAGTTCGGCGGAGACACGTTATGATCGAAGCGATAGATAGATCCCAGCGAACGCTACGAGCCACAGCATGAGAAGCATCACCGCTTACTCCTTCGTGCACCTATCGCTTTTCGGGGTCGATCTCAACAGCACCGTCACTCGACACGGTCACCCAGTGGCCTGCATATTGAAACGAGACGTCACCGACTGTCCGTGATGACCCATCGACTTGCGGCGCAAAGAGTGCATCAAGGGCGTTTGGATCGATGACTTCGTACAGTGGTTCGAGGTCATAGACTGAACGGTCATCTACCTCCGTAATTGCAGCGAGAATTTGTTCGGTTAGTGAACGAGGCGCACTATCACGTGGTGATCTATTTCCGATGTCAGTTGCGTCCATTTGCATTGGCTCCTCCTACAAGAACAGCTGCCCTGATATGGCAGGGTATTATTGTAGCTACTGTCCTTGACGAGTCGGTTGACTGGGGCCACGATTAAGAAATTAATGGATTTTTTCTGTCCAATAGCACTCATCACTACCCATCGGAAGCTCCGAACGCTGGACCTCGGCCCGCAATTATTCCAGCGCCGAGTGTTGGCCAATCTCCAGGAGGTCTTCAAGCCGGTCGCTACTCTGATAGCGAATGGTTTCCTCCTCCGAATCATATTCGACCAGATTGCAGTCAGCCAACTTCGGGAGGTGGCGGTGGTGCAAATTCAGCCGAAGACGTTCGCGAGAGACAGCGAGCGAGTGCGTAAGGACGTCAACGAGCGCCTGATGGGAAATCGTCATTCCCTGCATTGTCGTGAGATGGGAGAGGATAGAGCGCCGCTGTTGATTGGCAAGGAGTGTAAACAGTGTGTCGAACGAGGGCTCCGACGTTGGGGGTGTAGCATCAGTTGGCATCGAAATCACCGATGTGGAAGAGCAATGGACGGCAGTAGCTCCGTCGTCATCTGAGGGACTATCTAGGCGGCATATACTGGCATCCGTCAGGCATCCACGTCATATAGACAGCTGCCATGTTTTTATTCTTTTATATAATTAACAGGCATAATTAATATCTATCGCGAATCACGACAAGCGACTGCTAGGCAGATGACCACTGTTCGATACGATCGTGAATTTCTCGATGGGAGACAAACCATCGGATAGAATGAGTTAGTGTATTATACTAATCACAATCACATCGCTTGGTTCTCTAAAAGGAAGTCAAGTTTGATTCGTAATGTGACGACTATAGTAGTGAGTTAGCAAATCCTTTTGGTCTAGAAGACTAATAGAGTAGTGAGTATCATGAGCAACTCTCCACGAGACATAGCATCGGAGTGGGAAGCCGAACTCGAGAGTCGGACGACTGTCGAGAAGGTCTATGATGTGCTCCTCCAGTTGACTGATCCACTTCGGGTCTCCGAGATCGCAGACCAAGCAGGAGTTGCGCCAGATACCGCACGGAAATATTTGGAATTCCTCGAAGAGATGGGCGTCGCGAAGAAGATCGGCGACGATCCAGTGACGTATGGTCGGAACGACTCGTACCTCGAATGGCGGAATATCGATCGCCTGCAGCGAGAGTACACCATCGAGGAGCTAAACAATCGACTATCGGAACTCAGTGACACTATCTCGTCGTTCCAGGAGACCTATGAGGCCGAAACGCCTGGTGAGGTTGTCCCGCAGGAGCACGGCTACGAGGAACTCGATGAGACGATGGATGATCTTCGACAGTGGAACGCAGCGTGTGAAGAAGTCGATACACTCGTCGAGGCACTCGGACACGGTACACCAAATGCACACTCAGGGACGGTGAAAGTTGCAGATATGGTTCAGTTCTTCCAGCGACTGCAGTCCGGCCAGCCCAATTCTTCTGCAGACACACGCTCAGAAAATCATTCGTGATTAAATGGATGGGACGTCGCCGAACAAGGAGATTCTGCGCAGAGTTGCACGAAAGCTTGGAAAGATAAGTCTCATTACGCAGGTCAACCCGTTTCCATCGAACAAACCTGCGACCGTCGAGGTCGTCTTTGATGAGACTGCGTATCCTGAGCAGATCTCGCGTGTGTATGTCGATATCGAGTTACAGCTCAATGGCAATTTCTACATTCATTATGTGGAAGAGTGGGAAAATGACCGGGAAGAGTGTCGCTGGGATCGACACGGAAATCCACATAACGCTCGCGATCACTATCATCCCTTTCCAGCAGCGACTACTGATGATGCAGAAGATCGACGGTATCCCGAGGACTTCTTCGACGTACTTGGAGAGGTCATCACGGATATTCAGTCACGGTGGGGAGACACATTCGAAATCATTGACTGAACATTGACATCCTCCCGCGCCTAAAGACCGTAGTATTGCACCTGTTCAACCTTTAACCGGACCGCGTTCATCACATTCGATTCATAGTGCCGGTTTCTTTCAATCTAATTAATTCTGCAGTAAGCTGCCGTTACTCAACTAATTAGAGAACTAATGGAAAGTATGAACAGCGACACAATGAGAACGAAAACGACCGGTTGGTTCGGCTCCACCACAGAGCACTCTGGCCCGAGTCCACCACTACAATACACATTGGTCGCCTCCGAGACGATTAACCGCGAAGTATCGGGTTCTGAGATCGTTACAGGTATCGTTGATGTACTCATCGACGTGATTGAGCCGATTAGTGGCCAGACCACACTCTCACTATACGAATACGTCAACCCAGATGCGCTCGAAGACATCATTACAGCAAGTGCGTCGAAAAAGAGTGACGTTGAGGTACGATTCACAGTCGAGGGCTATCTCGTCATTGTTCGGAGCGACAACACCGTCCTCATTTACGAACCGATCGGAACACAACGCGATACGGATGGAAATCCATGTCCAGCTAGCTAATCAAGAAAATCGTTCCATACTTAGCGATGTAGTAAGACACCTTCTTCTCTCGAGACCGACTTCGCTATTCAGAACCGTAATCCGTGAGTCGAATCTTCCCTTCGACTTCGTAAATATGGCCCTTATCATGCAGCCGTTCGACGATATCCTCGGCAGATGGTCGTCCAAGATCCTCTTCATCGTCCAAAATCGAATAGGCTTGCTCGTAAGTGAGTTCTCGATCTTCTGGGAGACTTCTCGCGAGCGCATCAAGCGCGTCTTGCGCAAGCGGGGAGAGTGGCGATTTCCCATTTGGAACCATTCGTACGCTCCAATTGACCTACCGCACAGGTAAACCCTCGGTCAGAGTCTGTTCGTGCCACTACTTGGTGTGGTGTAGTAAGGGGATAAGCAGCCGATGTGGGTGTATGGGTTGGGATGAGTACGAGAATCCACATCGTCTGCTGGGTTACGGCAACTGCACTCGGCGCTTGGTACCCGACGGATAAAGTCTTCAGCCAACCACAGCGGAAGTGAAACTGAATGTACCCGCTGCAAACTGGATTCGACCATTCTCACCACTACTGCGCCGAGAATAGGACTGACAAGCCAAACACTCTTGGGTTAGCATACAATACTAACGATAATGCCCAACACAATCAAACGATCCGGCGACGGCCTCGCTCTCCAGGTCACAAAGCCTGCACGAGCCGCCAGACTCGTTGAAGAGACTGACGAGGAGCCCACCCGTCTTGCCGACATTCGCGTATTCGCATTTGACGGCCTCCTTCTTGTCGTCGACATCGACCGCATCAATGACGAAAATATGGTCGAACTCGCAACGTCAGCCGCGCTCGACACCGTCTCGATCCACCGAGTTGCAAACGCTTCACTCCAAATCGCAGGCAATGGCTATCAAGTGCAACTCCCTAGTGCTGCAGATGCTGGCTTTCCTATGGGTGACCCAGCGCCCTGCACACCAGCACGCAATATGCTTGTGATTGCAGCAGAAGGATCGGGACGAGTAGCGGCAGATATAGTGACGATCCGACGAGAGCAAGTTTGAAACCAGTAAGATTACTCGGTATGCTGTTCGTCCAAATCCGAACAGCTCACTTCCCGCGTACAAGCGTGAGGTAACCCACGTTTGATGCTGCGACAGAATTATACGTTTTCCGCGGAAAGTGGAAAGCATGGCGGCAACCAAACGCGATACCCATCCGATCGACACGATGCTCGCGATTTCGGATGTGCTCACCCATCCGCGGCTTGCTCAGCTCTACACGCGTGTTCGGGAACGTGATACCGCAACGGTCGATGAACTTGCAGCCGGTCTCGACAGCTCCTCGACGACGATCTACGAAGATGTGAATCGGCTCACCGATATGGGCTTGCTCGAGCGCGTGACTGAGACACAGCCCCATCGTTATCGGGCGCCGCATCTCTCGATCACCGTACAGGCTCATGAGGGCTCGTACGAGATCACACCAACACTGATCGCCGCTCTTGCCCGCAGCACGGACAATCAAAATCTCGAACTCTACCGTGATCGCCATGGCACTGCAGGACTCGCAATCGCGACCGAGTATGCACGTGCGTATGTCAAAGGCAAGATGACGTCGCGAATCATGGCTCGCGAGTTGGATCTCTCCGTGCTTGAGGCTGAAACGATCCTCCAAGAACTCCGCGAGATCATTGTCGATGTAGAGCCGGACGCCGAGGACGATCTGGATCTCGATGCAATCGACGCACAGGTAGATATTGATAACGAGGATCTCCCAGAGCACTCCGAATAAATGCCGCTCTCAGTTATTCCGGACACAGAGGCTCATATCGCCGATACAAATCTCTTCATTGCTTTTGGCCGCCCCGAGTCCGGCCGATTCGCGCTTCTAGAGCGCATTGCCCAGGAACACGATATCGTATTCACAATTCCACAACGAGTGTATGAAGAGTTGGGTGGTGGACCGGAAGGATACACGACGGCAGATGAGCCGATCGATCTCGCCCTGGATCGTGGGTGGGCCACATTCGCGGATGAGATTGCGTATTCGAATTCGGTCGTTTCGAGTACGATGGATATCGTGCAGCGCTATATTGCTACTGCAACGGAACAGGACGCCGATACGGTGGAAAAGGCAGACTCTGCAATCGGCGGCGTCGCAGCACAACTCCTCGATCAAAACAAAGCGAAGT
Source organism: Haladaptatus caseinilyticus (assembly GCF_026248685.1). Taxonomy (NCBI): domain Archaea; kingdom Methanobacteriati; phylum Methanobacteriota; class Halobacteria; order Halobacteriales; family Haladaptataceae; genus Haladaptatus; species Haladaptatus caseinilyticus. The sequence continues at coordinate 238,183 of NZ_CP111042.1, forward strand.
CGGTAACGGTCTACACCGCCGATAAGGCTGCTCGCCGTGGAATTGAGGTCGCACTCACAAAGCATGGATACGGTGACTAAATCAAGACCGTCGATACATTCGCGCTTCAGCGTGAAGCATGTGAGAAATACGAATCTCCGTAACTCTTCGCCACTTCCTTTGGGAAACTCGAAACCGTCTCTGTGCTTCGTCGAAAACGGATGGTACGAGCACATGCATACAGTGGAATAGAAAGAGCCCGTGATCTCAGAACATACCCCCACTGAGAACGAGGTTGCGTCAGTGCGTGTTCTCGCACGACAACTCAGTCGTGATAAGGGGTGCGTTAGTTGTGGCCTCGAAATGCTGGCCCGCCATAGTGGGATTAGAGTTGATGTCGACCTCACTATTGAATGAGCAAGCCGTTCTCTCGTCCTCTTTTCCTTGACGCAACAGTACTGAGTACTACCGCGGCTTCCTCTCTAGCGAGACCACACCACCTTTGCACGTGAACGAAAACAAAGCTCCATGAGCAGAACACACCACTCTTGCAAGTGAACATCGCCGCATGACCAATTCAGATAGAGTACTGAAACCAGAGAGACACCACTCTTGCAAGTGAAGATAGTCGCAGAAAGGGGGAGGTAATGAGAAATGCATCTAAACCACGGATACAACTGAACAAGAGAACTAACTCGTTCAAATAGCTAACAAAAGAAGCAGTCGCACACCACTGCTGCAAGTGAACTCATGAATGGCTGTCGGTACTGACCGAAGAATACAAATTCACGGAGACTACAACACTTCCCGGATATTCAGCGGATAAACGCTGTATATCGCCTGTTTTCACTTGAATAGGTGGTGTGTCAGACATTATGTCAACGCTTTAGTTGTAATTGTGCACTGTTTTTTCTTACTAGACTCTCTCTTTCTAGCTTCACTTGTAACAGTGGTGTGTGTCTGTGTTACTGTTCACTTGAATCAGTTGCAGCCATGGTTTTATATGGATGGAACATAAGTATTGAGACAGAATGCGGCGGTTCACCCGAAAACAAAATATTTTCACAAACAAGGACGCGCTCAACGAGTCCTATCAACCCGAGCGTATCCAAGAACGTGATGAAGAGATCGACGCGTACATGAACGCTCTTCAGCCCGTCGTCGACGGATGGGAGCCAAACAATATTTTCGTATACGGGAATACAGGAGTTGGGAAAACTGCAGTCACCGATTTCCTCCTTGATAGACTCTGTGAAGACATCGGACAATACGACGACATCGACCTCCATGTACTCTCTCTCAACTGTAAAACGCTCAACTCATCCTATCAAGTTGCTATCGAACTGGTGAACGAACTCCGACCTGAGGGGGCCGAAATCAGTTCGACAGGATATCCACAGCAAACGATCTTTAAAAAACTCTACACTGAACTCGACAAGCTTGGTGGAACCGTGCTCATCGTCCTTGACGAGATCGACTCCATCGGCACTCGTGACGAGCTTCTCTATGAACTCCCTCGTGCGCGATCAAATGACAAGCTTACTGAGACGAAAGTCGGTTTGATTGGTGTGAGCAATGATTTCAAGTTTCGAGATCGGCTCGATCCTCGTGTCCAAGACACACTCTGTGAACGGGAACTTCATTTCCCACCATATGACGCGCCTGAACTCCAGAATATTCTCGAGTCTCGCGTCGATGTTGCACTTGCAGAAGGATCTCTCGAAGATAGCGTCCCACGCCTCTGTGCTGCGCTTGCTGCCAAGGATAGTGGTAGTGCTCGTCAAGCACTCGACTTGCTTCGACTTGCGGGAGAGCATGCTGAAAACAGCGATGATGACCTCATTACGGAATCACATGTCGAGGCGGCAAAGGAGATGCTTGAACAGGAGCGTGTTGAAGAAGGGATGCGAGAATTAACCGTCAATGGCCATTTCGCCCTTCTAGCAGTCGTCTCAATGGCTGCAAAAGGTGATACACCGTGTCGTACCCGGCGTATCTATGAGGAGTATACTGACCTTTGCCAGTTCGCAGGTGTCGATCCGCTCGCTCAGCGGTCCGTACATAATCACCTATCTGATCTTAGGATGCTTGGTATTTTGACTGCCGAGGAGAATCGGAGTGGCTCCCGTGGAAATTACTACAGCTATGCACTAGATGTTCCCTTCTTTAGTGCGCTGTCAGCACTATCTGATGTGCTGTCTTTAGAGGATACGTTGACAAAGCTAGAAACGCTCGCACAGCAAAATGATGTTCTGTAGCCCCGATTTTCACTTGTAACAGTGGTGTCTGATGATGACAGATCAGTAGCATCAATCTGATAGCGTGAGATCAAGGGCTTCCTGGTACCGTTCAATTGATTACGTGAGGTCAAAATTGACATCCTCCCAGCGCTACAGCGCGAGGATTCCTCCGTTGGGGTTCGGCTACCGACCCACGGAGGCAACTTGCGGGTTCGTGCGCACTTCTTTGAGACTTTCGTGAGGGTGTGTGGTTTCCCCGATCAGCCGTGGGCGTCCCACTCGAATCGCACGGGCCGTGCCATCGGCCTGAGTTCGCAACCGCTGCTTTCTCAAAGGAATGTCTCTGACGCCGTGAGATCGGCATGATCCTCGAATCCGCACGGACACGTCAGCGTATCCTCGTGGCGAACTATCTTCTCGTGGTCGCCGCACTCGGGACACCCTGACTCGTCCACGCTTCCTACTCAGCTACGAGACGAATACGGTACTCCTCACAGACACACGTGAGGCGATGGATGAACTTATTGGAACACCCAGAAGTTGTGCGTCTTCTCGTTCATCCTGACCGACCAATGTGACTCCAGTACGTCGGTCAAGTCGCCCACATACACAGTCCCCACGCCTTCGTCGTACAACCGCTCAACGAGGTTCCGTACCAGCGCGTTCTGTGCGTGGTCACGGCGTTTCGTCTGCTGTCGGTACAGCCGCCGAATCCGTTTCGAGGAGTAGTACCCCTCACGGAGTTTCGACAGTAGCGGGATTCCCGCGAGAAATATACAATAGAAATGACTATGGGATGGGCTATGGCTAAAACTATAGGATTTTCCATAGGCAAGTGAGGCTCATTTCGCTGGAAAAGAAACTTATCTAGTTAACAAAATCCGTCTTTTCCGTACAATCACGAAATCGTTTGTGTTGATTAGACAGGATCACTGTTAGTGTAATATACTAACTAGCGGTTCTCTCGTTGACCTTCGATCGGCTTTCTTCCTAGCTGAGCGGTCACCAATTGGCTATAAATATACTATTGTTTCAGCAATAGTTCTCTCTATTGCTATTTCTATGGTATATTCTATAACTGAGTAAGCATGCGTTCCTACGGTTAATTCTATTGGGTATCCTAAAGAAACATTTAGATAATATTTCTCTCGATGGCTATAGGATATCCTATATCCAATATTGGACTACTATCTTTTCTAAACGACGACCTCTATTTCTCGTCACCCGAATGTCGTCCGACTACAGCATTCTCTATATCTATGTCTAATGTGATTTCTAAACCTCTTCCAATATTGTTAGTTATAGCAAATTATATGGGGATTCCTATAGGCGTCGTGCAGACTTTGCTTTGGCGTCTAACCACGTTTCAACAACATCTGGTGCCGCTCGTTGAAGTCCCGCTCGAATCGCCAGTCGGAGCACTTCACTTCGATCAACCGCTTCCTCATTAACCTCCCGTCCAAGTTCTTCTTGCAAACGTGACCCGACGTCCTGTTGAATCTGGGGATTCGATTCGAGTGCAGAAATAAGGGCAGCTGTATCGCCATCCCAAAACGAGACTGTCTTCTGCCGGTCTCCATTCTCTATCTCAGAGAGTACCGCGAGAATATCTTCACGGAACGATTTAGATTCCGATTGTTTCGCTGATTCTTGATTCCGATTCCCGACCTGCGTTTTTTGCTTGAGTTCCTCAAGGTCGACGTCTTCGCTCATTGTTGTTCCTCCAGTCGGGTGACGAGTTCAGCTGCATTTTCCCGATACGCTTCTAACGCACGAGTGGCCGTCTTCGATGGCTCTTCAAGTGCAAACGCTGTTTGTCCGTTTATTTGCGCATTCACAATATCCTGCGAATAATTGACCTGCCGAGGAGCAATCGCATCCGGATAGTTCTCGGTGAACGTCTGCTTGAAATGCTTACCAGCATTCGTACGTTCATCAAGTTCGTTGAGGATGAGCATCGTCAGCTGGATGTCTGTATCTTGCTCTTCTCGGATCTCGTGTAGATCATCGCGTAATTGTGCTGCTTGGCCTTCTTCGAACGGCCCTGCTTTCACAGGTGCGAGTACGTTCTTTGCGGCCCACAGTCCATTGTAGGTGATATTGGATGTGCTTCCTGGCAAATCGAGAAGCACGATATCATACTGGCCGTCGATGAACTCGGTAAGGAACGTGTTGAGGCGAGAGTATCGTTCTTGCGTGTCATCGATGTTTCCGAGCATACTATCGAGTCCATCAAGCCCCTCGTGCGCTGGAATCAGATCAGGACCCTCTCCAGTTTCGAGGACGAGCTGATCAACAGCGTCGTCGATTTGCTTGGCGATGATATCCCATTCATCTTGGAACACGGTCGTGATGTTCGGCCAATTCTCCTCGTTCGCTTGTACCTCTTCCCAAAGGCCAAAGTGCTTCGCAAGGTCGCCCTGTTTCCCGGCGAGATCGATAAGGAGGACGTCAAGCCCATCCTCCTCAAGAGCAACACCAAAATGAGCGACAGTAGTGGTCTTTCCGACTCCACCTTTGTCAAGGAACGACGCAATACGCATTGTATTCGGCATACTATATGCCTATTGCATATCCTATAGGCATAAAACTACGTCAGACATATGGCTAATCATATAGCTCTGTCTATTTTTATCGCTGTAGAATTTTCTATGGCTTAACCTATAGGAATATCTATTTTGCAAATAGTAGCTTCTTACCATCTATTAGCTTGTACTAACTTACAGATATCGGGATCAGTCTGCAGTGAGCTGCGAAAGTTGAGCTAGTACTGCATCCATCCAAATGTCCAACTCCTCTTGGAGCCACTCGATGGTATCATCGAGCGACTGTGCAACATGAAGATATTTGACGCCCCCATTGGAGACATTCCGCGGATACCGAGTCACAAATTCTTGTTCGAGCAGCGATTTCGATTGCTTGCCAATTGTACTGGAATCGCGGTCGAGAACATCCGCAATTTCAGCAATTGAGCAGTGTGGATGATCGAGAACGGTGAGGTATACACGGAATGCTGCTTTGTGCACTCCACACACGATAGCTATCGTCTCCGTGAGCTCCACCTCAGTCTGAGTGATCGGGCCTGTGGCTCCACGAGGGCGCGGGACCATATAGTCGCACGTCAGTATCGTCAGCGTATGGCATTTTCTCGGGTGCTTCGAGGAGTTCGAGATACAATCCCCACTCCACTCGACAAAACCGGTATCCTCCCTGACGACAACCGACAAACTCGAGAGGCATCCGTACCGTGACCCAGAGAAGTTACAGCCCGTCTACGAGCAAGTCGGATCAATTGCTGGCACCGCTGCCCACTTCGACGTCTCAGAGACGACAGCACGCATATGGTTGATTCACCACGAAATCTATGACCCCGAAGAACAGGGAATGTCGTCTGTTGCGAATCGGCTAGAAGAGCTGTCACCTGAAGATTTGGGACTCCCACCACTGGGTGAGTGCCAATGAGCACAACGGAGTTCGGAGGTGAACACTGATGTTGATCGGACTTTCGTCGGACGATGGTGACGAAAACACGGTCTCGAACGACGACGCTGCCACAGCAATTAGAGCGGATGTAGCAGTGCCAAACACGTCGAGTACGGCCACGACCGAGCAGGAGGCCCCAAGTCGGGAAGCGATGTGGACACAGATCCAGCGACAGACCGAGCAAATCGAATCGCTCCACCAGCGCGTCAAGACGCTGGAACAAGAACGTGAGAACACTGAGAAAGATCTAGCCGATGCACAGGATCGTGCCAACCGCTCCGAGGCCGTGGCCGACGCCGCAATAGTCCACACCCGACAATTATGGATGCTCTCTGACGCGCTCGAAACACGGGTCGACAACGCGACAACGCGCGTGTTCGAGAACCACGAACAACGGCTACAGGACATCGAACACGACCGCGTGGATGTAAGCGACCTCATCAACTCGGATGTAACCCACGACCTCGAAATTCAACGGAAGACGGCTGCACGACTAGCCGCTGAGCGGGAAGACACAGACTCGCCTCTGTCGGGGAACAAGCATCGGATGACGTTCTTATGGCGCGAGTTCATCGAATCAGCGCAGAAGACGAAAGGCGGGAAACTGGAACTCGATTCAGCGGCATGCCGTCGTCGGTTAGAAAACCGCGCGGGGATCCACAATCCAAACACGAACACGGTGCAGCGGTCGATGAAAATGCTGGCGCGTCACACGCGTCAGGATGGTAGTGTGAATGGCTCGGGCAAGTGGGACGACCAAGATAACCTTGTTCGCTTCGACCCCGGCGAGCGGGGCGGACAGGCTGCCCGGTTAGTTGCTGATGCAGACGAGTTCCGTGAATTCGCTGCCGAACAATCACGGTCTGCGCTCGAACAGGGAGGTGAGGAAGCGCGATAATTACACTGTCGTAATCATCCCTCGAACACGGGGCGTAATCTTGCTCCGAAGCGTTTCCAGAGTACTCCTCCACAGATGACAAGGGGGACGCAATTTGCGTCCCCCTTCGAAGCGGAACGAACGGTCGGCTACTGTGGGGTGTAATTACTCTCGCTTTTCTCACCGGGATTGCGAGGTAGAAGAAAGCGAGAGAACAGGCATGACGTGATTACGGTTCATGTTCGGGCGTTAATTACGACAGTGTAATCTTGGCTGAGAGGATATTGTTGTGAACGCGTTACGGTCAGTATGTATGTTGGTGAGGCTTATGTCGTCTATGAGCTAAATGAAATGCGATATTACGAGTTCAACCTCTCTAAGCATGATCGCAAATACGATGCCACCTAAAGCCCCGCTTATCGCACCGTGTCGTACTCGCATTCCCCTGTCCCTTCGGGTTGCTTTCCAACTATAAATTCAGCAAAAACCCAGTACAAAGGAACAGAATTGCGCTCACCCAGCGTGATGACGTTGTAACAGGCCCAATGCCTGCGACAAACACGATAATGGCTTGAACGCTTGTACTGATAGAAATCGGTTTCCAGTGCATACTTTCCCTCGCTTGTTTCTGAACATCTATCGAGAAATGCTTTAGCTCGCAGGTCAAAAGAGGACGCAATGCACCGGCGCGCAGTCATCAAACTACTTGGCTCAAGTGCAATCGGTGGTAGTACGATCCTTTCTGGGTGCGCTCGTCTGAACACATCTGGGTCGTCAACGACAGTTCGAATGGGTACAAAAGGGCATCAGTCGTTTTTTGATCCAGTTGGGCTGCTTGTTGACCCTGGTGAGACAGTAACATTCGAGATGGAGAGTGGCAATCACTCTGCGACAGCGTACCATGAACAGTATAGCCTCGCGAAGGAAACACGGCTTCCAAAGGGTGTTGAACCCTTTGACAGTGGTGTTCTCATTGACCGGGGAGATACGTTTGAGCACACGTTTGACACGAAGGGTACCTACGATTATTACTGTATTCCACATAAGACGATGGGGATGATTGCTCGAATCGTCGTTGGAGAACCAGGTGGCCCAGCTGAGGGGAGTATGCCTCCGGATGGGAAAGTACCGACAAGTCAGCGAATCATCGACAACGGAAGCGTTGGTTATGAACAGTTCGACACGAAATAACTGCTCGGCATGGTCTGCAGACTATATTATTCCCTGACCATCCTGGGCATTTAAACACAACTCGACGTGTCAATTCGGTCTTCGATACGAAAAATATCAATATCGCCAGTTTCGTTCACTTCGAGTACAGCTCAAGTAGTTCTTGATATCGGTTCCGTATCGTCACTGGGGAAAACGTTCGTGACGTCCGCGACTGCCTCTTATGTGATCGATTCGTTCGCCAATCCGGCAGCTGCATACACTGCTCCTGCAGCAAGTGCGACGGGACTTTTCCCACTATGTGCGTTCTAACGCTTTGGCGAACTCAACTCACGCCCGCGCGATATTCGGTCTCAGTACTGAATTCAAGACCAGACATAATGCGTGGAATGAACGCCCTTCATCAGGCTCGTTCTCGATTGTTCCGTTCTCTCAATTGCTCGTGCGTGACCCAATCAGTCAGGTAGAAGTGACTCGCTGAGTAAGAATTACTAATGTCTTCGAATCGGCGACATCCATGGGATGAAGGCAACCAAAGAGACTTCTCCTGGTTCAGATCACGCCGTCGGCTATCCGTATTCATTCTCCACATAATTGTGCTTACCCAAATCCCTGTCGTCTCTGCACATGGAGCAACTGCAACCGGAGGACTAGCCCCGGGACATGGGGTTTTACTCGTTCTCGGCGGGATTGGGCTTCTTGGTGGAACCATTCTCTGTAAGCGAATTAATCGCATCTCACCAACAGTTGCACTTTCGGGCGTGTTTGTCGGACTCGTTGTGACTGCGCTTGGAGCAATCCTCTTCGAAGCGCTATCGCCGGAAGTTACCTATTCAGCGGCTTCTATGCCCTTCCCACGGTCGTGGTACTTCCCACTGGCCGTATCGGTCGGTTTTCTGATTATGGTGTCGAGTCTCGTCGTCGGCCGGATTCGATGGCCAACCCGCCCTCGATACACCTTCCTCGGGATTCTAATGGGATTGTGGATCGCGTATCCGTATCTCTTTCCTGGTCACACTAGTGACTCACATCCACTCGGGTACGCAATCGTCTTGGGGACACCCATCCTCGTTGGGTATATCATTTGGAAAGACGTAGGAAGTGTGCTCTCTGCAGTTCTTCGTGATCCGATTGCTCGTCGATTCGGTGTTGGTGTCGGAATTATCGTCGCTCTGTTCTTTATCTCTGTGACCGGTTATCTATCGTTTTTCCCGGAAGGAGGCCTCCCACACGAGCAGTCAATTGTTGTTTTACCCGCAATCTATCAACTCGTGACATGGCCCACACTCGAAATCTATCTCCCTCATATTCCTCTTTTCGTGGCGGTGTCGCCCGGACAGGTCATTGTTGTCGGATTGTTGAGTACCCTTATTGGGTTGAATGCAGCCTTCATCGCCCGTCACTGGCGCGTTGAGGAACGAGCCGGAATGACACAGAGCACCGCCGGAGCGGGGGCAATCGTGGGGTCATGTACGTGTGGTTGCTGTGGGCCACTTGTTGCCAAAGTTGCAGTGCTGACAGCTGGTCCTTCTATCGCAGCCCCACTATATTGGGTATTCGTCGATACGGCTTCCCCGTTAAGCGCGCTATTCATTATTGCGAGCATCATCCTGTTCGCAGGGAGTCTCGTTTATTCAGTTGAAGCGGCGCGTCAACCCGGCCAATCAGCAGTAATTGCTCCGGCTGATTGAGTTCTGATTATCTTAGGACAACCCTCCTCCCACGTAATTGTCGTTCTAAACACACTTTTCACAGTTAATGGCGATTGACTGCCGAGAGGGATGTGTCCGATCAACATAACAAGAAACTCGTAGTAACTGATGCGCATATCTTTTCAATGGAGAGAAGGGCCATACGAAGGGCGTCAGAAGACGACAGTCTCAAAGATATTTCGGGTCTCCAGTTTAGCAAGGGCATTCAAGAAAGCAAGATTCGTCTTCAAGGCACGGGAATAGACGACGAATATTCTGCAAAGAAGTCCTATGGTGAGGCATTCGTTGCTGCCGTCCGAAAGCAAATCAATTGCTGATCTTGTTTGGTCAATCTGCATTCATTTCTGATCGACCGAACATCCATGACTTTGCACGTGTGAGTAGTGACGTCTCCTTACTATCTTCGACCGCCGGGACCGGATCGGCTTCGAGTTGTCGCGTCAGCCGGTTATTTTCTTCGTGCAATCGCTCAATTTCGCCTTCAAGCCGGGAGAGAGCCTCTCTCAGGAAAGAGGATTCAACATCTGAATCCAGTGTTGAATGCGTTGAATCACGATTACGGATGATTTGACGGACGTATTCACTTCTGGATTCATCTCGTTTCTTCGCTTCTTTCTCCAACTCCTCTATTTCGTCTCTCTCAAGCCGGACGGTCATATTCTTCATTGAGTTGGTCTGTGAATGCGCCCGGATTCATATAGGATTCAGTCAGACGTGCGTGCGACGTATTTCGAGTGGAACCAGTAGTTAGTATAATATACTAACATACGCGGCCAGCGTATCGATTGTCCTCGCTTACAGAAGTTGAGACTGGTGTTCTCAATGCATGGAGAATTAAATTAATACAGAATTATTGACACTGTCCGCATGATTTGTACTAGTGCCGGTCTCCTGTCTATCCTGGGTAAGTAATTGTCTCATATCCAAATAGATACCGAAAAATTGGACCATGTTCGGAATTCTACGGAGTCATAAACATTTATCTATGTAGTACATTCTGTATAGAACTATGTCCGATGACTTTCCACTTCCGGACAACTTACCCGTACCGGATGACGATGGAGTGGCCGACCATCTCCAGGGGATGGAGATGCCCAACGTCTCCCTCTCAGCGACCGACAGCACGACGATCAACCTCCAAGAACTGCCCCCTCGAACAGTTATCTACGTCTATCCACTGACTGGGCGGCCAGACAAGGACGTGATCCCAGAAGGGTGGGAAGACGTCCCGGGAGCTCGTGGCTGTACTCCTGAGTCATGCGGGTTTCGTAGTCATTACGATGCACTTCGAGAGAATGGAGTTGGGGAGGTATTTGGACTGTCTACGCAGTCAAGTGAGTACCAACGCGAAGCCCGTGATCGTTTGCACCTCCCCTTTGAGATGCTGAGTGATGCCGAGCAGGAGTTGACACATGAGCTTGACTTGCCGATGTTCACTATCAAGGGAGATGAGTACTTGAAGCGATTGACACTAGTGATCTCTGATGGATGTATTGAACACGTCTTCTATCCGATTTTCCCACCAGACGAACATGCGAATGAAGTGCTAAAGTGGGTAACGGATAATCCCCGCTAAGAGGCCAGTAGAACTGCTGCTTCCGTTTAGCCAACCGATTTATACCGATAGCAATCTCAGGCTCCTAATAGAGCCTCGGTTTACTATTTGGGTGGGTCTGCGTCCTCACTGAAGCCACTCCCGTACGTTTCGAGCACTTCTGTAACGGTGACCTCGTACGCGTCGTACCACTCTGTCCACCGCTGCTTCGCCTGTTTGTGGTCTGAAGCCGCTCCAAATGACTCAAGCGCGTTCAGTGACTTCCAGTAGTACACGACAAGAATCTCCTCACTCTCCGAGGCGTTCCACGTGCGTTTACCGAGATACCCATCCGTCTCTTTAGCAGCTGCTTGTATCGCGTCGTTCAACTTGTGAAATTCCTCATCGTACTCACCCGGTTCAAGACGGAACGTGACAAGATACATCACTACTTATTCTCACCCACGCCGATAAGATGATTCCCATCGGTGGACATACACTTTCGCTATTGGATACTCGCTGACCTACCGTCCTTCTCGTGTTTTCGTCTCTGGCCAGTCTCGCCTGGAACCCCACAACTATCCAGTGCTTCAGAGAATACTCGTATGGACAACCCAACCATATCGGAGGCCTGTACCACCTTCCGAGTGAATCCTGTGGTGACTGCCTATGACACAACATGACAACCGGCCAACCGAGAACCGATTTGCAACCATTGCTGTTGGCGCCGCTGATACTGAGAAGCGTCCCCACAGAGGTGGCACAAGCGATGTCGTCCCGCCAATCCACCTATCGACCACGTTCGAGTGGGGGAGTGGGGACAGTGCAAACGAACACGACTACTCACGTGAGAGTAACCCGACACGGGCGGCCCTCGAAGAGCAGTTAGCTCGACTCGAAGGCGGCGAGTATGCATTGGCGTTCGCTTCGGGAATGGCCGCTACTTCGACCACAATACTGTCACTGGTCCCGCCGGGTGGCCACCTCGTCTCCTCTGACTCCATCTATAGTGGCACCGAAAAACTACTCACGGAACTCGCTGCTGGACACCTCAACGTCGATGTAGACTTCGTCGACGCTCGCGACCCTGAAAACGTTGCGGCAGCAGTTGATTCAGAGACTGACTTGATTTGGGCAGAGACGCCGACCAACCCGCTGATACGCCTGTGCGACATTCAGGCGATTGCCGACATCGCTGACAATCACAACAGCTTGTTCGGAGTTGATAGTACTTTTGCGAGTCCGTACTTCCAAGCACCGCTCGAGTTAGGTGCTGACATTGTTGTCCACAGCACCACTAAGTACCTCAACGGGCATTCCGACTCGATCGGTGGTGCCATCATCACCAACGACGACGGAGCTTTTGAGCAGTTAGCGTTCGCACAGCGGATCGGACTTGGGAATATGCTGTCGCCGTTTGACTGTTATCTGGTTGGGCGAGGAGTGAAGACACTGCCGGCGCGGATGGACCACCACGAAACCAACGCAATGGCAGTTGCGCGGTTCCTCGAAAGCCACGATCGGGTAGCACATGTCTATTATCCGGGACTTGAGAGTCACCCACAACACGACCTTGCGAGTGAGCAGATGTCGGGGTACAGCGGGATGTTATCGTTCGAGTTTGACGGGACGCTCGTCGAGCTTGAAGCATTCATTGAGGGGCTCGAGGTGTTTACACCGGGGGCGAGTCTTGGTGGAACGGAGAGTTTGATTGAGGTTCCGTCGTTGATGATTCCCGACGAGTTCAGCCGTAGTGAGGATTCAGCGGAGATTCCGGAGACTCTGGTCCGGGTATCCGTTGGCCTCGAAGACGCTGATGACCTCTGCGAGGACCTTCGGAAGGCGCTACCGTAGGCGCACGGTCCCCTTTTCTCCCGACCGTCCCGATCCGCAAGTGGGTCGATTATTCATCAGATGCGACAGCGAAAACGGAAATGCGGTGTATTCGTCCGCTCACAGCTCTGGTGGAAGCAATTCCAAAAGCTCGCCGTTGACTTTCTCACTCACAATCACTTCGGAGGGTGTTCCTGCTATAGCAGGTCCCAAGTTTACTCGGCCGGGGGGCACCCCTATGACATATGAGGTTCGACCTGACCAAGGACCAACGGGCGCTGCGAGATGAGGTTCGAAAATTCACAAAAGAGGAGATTAAACCGGAGGCCAGAGATCTTGACCGAGAGGAGGAGTATCCGAGCGCGATCTTCGACGAACTCAGCGAACGTCGTTTGACGGGCGTAACGCTTCCAGAAGAGTACGGGGGCCGAGATGAAGGCCTCGTGGAACTCGCGTTGATGATCGAAGAGCTATCGGCTGGCCTCATGTCCGTGGCGAGCATCATTGGACTTCATCTGGGAGTTGCGGAAGTTATCGAGCGCTTCGGAACCGAACTTCAGCGCGAGGAATTCCTTCCCGAGATGGCATCGTTCGACGCTGTTGGCGCCCTCGGCTTGAGTGAGGCGAACGCAGGGAGTAATAAGCTGGAGATGGAGACCACCGCCGAACGTGACGGCGACGAGTGGATTCTTAACGGCCACAAGCAGTGGGTGACGAACTTCCTTGACGCGGACTACGTCCTCACGTACGCGAAGACCGGCCCAGATGAGGACGCGCCACACAACATCAGTGCGTTTCTCGTCCCGACCGACGACTTCGAAGTCGAGACGGTGTGGGAAACGCTGGGTGCGAACAGCGTGAAGACCCCGCGCGTCTCCCTTGCGAACGTTCCCGTTCTCGATGATCGACTCATCGGCGAGGAAAACGAAGGCTACGTCCAGCGTGGAGAGCTACATACTGGTGTGAATGTTCCCGCTCGGGGCGTCGGTATTGCTCGCGCTGCCCTCGAAGACACGGTGGCCTACACGAGCAGTCGTGAGCAGTACGGCCAGCACATCAGCGATTTCCAAGGAGTCAGCTGGGAAGTCAGCAAGATGGCTGAACGAGTCGATACCGCCCGGTTACTCACCCTCCGCGCAGCCGACTGTGCAGATCGCGGACACGACGCCACACGCGAGTTTAGTATGGCGAAAATCAATGCGACACAGGCCGCAGTGGACAACGCTAACAAGGCGATGCAACTCCACGGCGGTATCGGCTACACGACGGAACACGACGTCGAGCGGTATCTGCGTGACGCGAAACTACTCACGATTGCTGGTGGCCCGAACGAGAGCTACAAGAACACGCTCACTGAGGCCGTCTTCGAGCAGCACGACGACTAACTCAGTCGAGCATCGGCCGTCTCTCTGTTCACAGAACCGTTATCTGGCTGTGAGGAATATTTGATACCACACTCAGATACGATGGCGTCTCCTAAGCAGTCTGACGAAGCGCTTCAGGTATATATTGACCTCTGGTACCCTGATTGCTGGGAAATCGAGATTACAGAGCGTCTAAATGTCGGAATTCTTGGCTATGGGATCTATATGACTGGCAGCGAAGTTGCGACGCTTTTCACGATCTACGCGAACGATCAGGAATCGGTAACGGAGGGTATCGAAGCCATTCGTACGTCTGAGCACGTTCATTCTGTCTCTCAGATGGCATCTGGTTTCCGGCAGACTTCGGTTCCAAAGCCGGGAAATGCGACGCGAGAGCTCCTTGTTGTTCACGATGGACGAAAGCAGATCAGTCAGCCACTCACTTCTCGTGGATTCGTGTGTACAGGACCGATCGACATTCGAGGTGGGCGGGAGTATTGGAGTCTCGTAACGAACCATGACCGGGAAACAGTCCGAGTCAAGCTTGATGAAGTTTGTGCGCAGATGAGCGCGGAGATTAATCTGCGGAGTATGAAGCAGCAGAGCCGTGGAACTACGCCGACCACACTTCCAGCGGATCAGTTCACAAAGCGCCAATTAGAGGTATTCCAGCTCGCTCGTGAGCAGGGGTACTACGAGTACCCGAAGGAGACGACGGCCGGAGAATTGGCTGACGAATTAGCGATTACCACATCAACGCTCCACGAACACCTTTACAAAGTGGAGGCGGTCTTATTAGGGAGGGACGGCATGACGCGACTCGAATAGATGTCCTTCGAAAGTTCACATACCTATCTAACACCTGTTTCAGCGGGAGGTGCCTATCCAACAGGATTTCAACAGAACCACGTTTCTAGACGAGGGAGTGTGGATTATTCGAGTGGTTCGATTCCGTCTCCGGAGCGAATAATCCCATCTTCGAGAATATCCGCTCGGAGCCCTCCGCGATGAGTGAGTGCCTTGCAATACGCCATCGTGAGTGATGTGCTGCAGATGATCACATGGTTCACACAGCCGATCCCCTCAACAGATGGCCTCACCGATACGGAATCGTTGTCCAACGAGATGGTTGAGTGCGATATCCCGAGTCTTGATGTTCCGTCGGTGTCCCCCGGTGCGAGTTCGATTCCCGCTTCACGTTCGATTGCTGTAACAGCCTCCTTCTCGATCAACGTAAGGTCGTACCCATCGTGTCGTGCTTCATCTGGCTCCCAGTCGACGAAAGTTCCCGTTTCAATCTCGCTACAGTAGCAATCACCGCGGAGCCCTTTCTTGGTAATTGCTTCAACGGTGGTCAGTTCTTCCATCTCAACTTCGGCCTCTGTTGCTGTAAAAATCCGTTCGACGGTGCCACTGCCAGTCATGTGTACTATGCTGTTTGATAGGAATACAAGCATACGGGTGGAGGTATTGTTGGCCAGATAAATGGCAACACGTCACTGTACTGGTGTGGTGGATCTTTTCTAGATCTCTCAATAAATACACAACAAGATGCGATAAAATTGACAATCGTTATTCTTTCTTCTCTCTGATTTTCAGCCATGTCATGGACGTATCTCCTCATTGCTGCCCTCTTTGAGGTTGGCTGGGCGATCGGTCTTGAATACACTGAAGGGTTCACTCGCCCCGTTCCCAGCGTATTGACTAGTATCGCGATGGTTATCAGTATGGGGTTGCTCGCACAATCGGTCAAAACACTTCCAATCGGAACAGCCTATGCTGTCTGGACTGGCATCGGAGCAGTTGGGACTGCTATCGCTGGAATTCTCCTTTTTGGAGAACCACGAAATGTGTCTCGATTTCTGTTCATCGGGTTCATCATCGCTGGTGTTGCCGGCTTAAAACTTACTGGCAGTCACTGATCAGTTCAGCTACTTTCAGTACTAGAGGCAGCCTCCCATCGGGGTTGCCATTACTTCTGGACGAACTGGACGATGTTCTCATTGGTCACTTGGATCGTCCCAAGGATCGAATTTTGGTCGAATGGATTCGCGACGTATACACAGATATTTTTCTCGTCAATAACATCGTAGGTGGTGTAGAGCGTAGCTGTCGTTCGAAGCTCAAAGTTCTCATAGACATCAAGAAGCTGGTCGAGTTCTGTAACGAGTGGGTCAGGCATTTCCGCAACAAACTGGTCTGTGAATAGGAATCGAACGCTCACACCTCGATCGAGCGTATCGGTAAGGCGGTCAATCGTTTGTGTATATACTTCTTCAAAGCCGAAGAGTCCACCAGCGGTCGTGGTCGCAGTGATTACGAGTGTATTGGTAGCGGCATCCAATCGATCATCCAATAGCTTTTTCTGACCGACGGTCGCAGGCCAGAAATGGCCTTCCACCGGGGCGATGGATTCCAATTCGGTGAGAACTTCTGCTGCGATCGTTTCGTATTGTGTTTGTTGTCGGTGAAGATCACGGCGACGTGCCGTAAGCAAGCGATCAACAGCATGGTCAGGTTCGACAGCAACATAGGTTCGCGGGTGGCGGTCTGGTTGTCGACGGATAACGTTCTGTGACTCAAGACTGGAAAGAACGTCATAGATACGGCCCATTGGGACGTCACTCGCTTCAGAAATTTCCTCGGCAGTACCAAATCTGAGCGTCAACAGCCCTCGATATGCTTTTTCTTCATAACTTGAGAGTCCGAGATCACGAAACGAAGTCATAGCTCGTCCTCGACTCTAAGATGTGATAAACTCTGGTACCACCCCGTAGGGCCGGCAGAAGTTGAGACTGTTTCTCTCAATGCATAGCATTATATCAAAATAATCTCACCAAATGATTTGGATGTGTGTTTTCATCTGGATTGTACCGTACATCAATTCCACCGAGTGCATAGTCCGTGTACTATTCGTACCAGCATCTCTCTCGATTACTCAGCCCCAAAATAGAGATCTGACTCAAGCAACACGGTTGCTACGGAATTGCTATTTTGAATCCTCCTGCCATTTGCAGGTATACGATGCGTAGAACCCTTGTCGGTACGACGCACCAAGAATCTCGAACCCTGTTCGTTCCAGCATGGGTTCCATCAAGAAGTCGTACGTGCTGAACTCCTTGCGGAAATGATTGTTGAGCTCTTCATCAGTGAAGAGCGTTGGTTCCATTCCCTCGAGCCACGCTTCGATATTTTCGTGACTATCTACGGGTTCAAATGAAAAGACAAGATCCCGAAACCGGAAGATACCGCCTGGCTCGAGGGCTTCACCGACTGTTTTGAGTGCCTCGACCTTCCAGAAATCAGGAAGGTGATGAAACGCGTTCTTCGAGAAAACAAACGAAGCAGGCTCTCTTTGATGGATATAACTCACAATCCCACTCTGGATCAACTCAATGTTCTCTATATTACTAGCTTCAACCTTTCCGCGTGCTTTCTCCAACATCGTCTCCGAAACATCGACTGCCACAACATGATCGCAGTATTCAGCGATCGCAAGTGGAAACTCACCCGTTCCGGTAGCGAAGTCGATAACTGTGTCCTCGGTCGATAGTCCATGCTTTTGGAGGAGTTCAATTTCATCGGATGGATTGAATGGTATTTTCTCATCGTATCGAGCGACTTGATCGGGATCTACGTGCTCCTCACCAGCGTGCTGCTGCTCATCGAAGAACCATTCCGGCATCATCTGATTTAGATATCCTTACCAATCCGTATTAATGACTCTGTGAATGTGGTGGGCATTCACACGGAGGATAACTGCTGGTTGATATCGAAAACATGGTCCGATTGATATCTGCCAAAATAATATTCTGTTACCACTCGCCCAGGTTGTTGCCGTCGGTTTTATTATTGACAGTGGGCAACTTGTGTGGTTCAGTTTGAGACGATTGCAAAGTGGTCGATTGGCTGAAATTGTACATTCTGGAGTTACTATTACCTGTGTAGTTTTATTCCCATAACTTAAGAGAATGGATTTTACACGCGCATTTATTTATACCACTAATAAATAATATAAATGGCACCAAGACCTTCGCCAACTACTCTATCACGAGCTAATTAATGGAAAGCAAAGTTGAACTCACTTAATTCTTGAAGATTGACCACACATGCATTTAATATGGATGACAACCGATAGAGAGCATGGAGTTAATTAAGTACCTGGATGATTTTAACGAGCGAGACTGGCAATATACTAGCGAGGGAACTGTCAGGCTTGCACTAGTAGGATTAGGTTGGTGGACTGTCGATATGGTACTCCCTGCAGTGAAGGATTCGGACCTCTGTTGTACGACTACCGTCGTCAGTAGCTCGAAAAACAAAGCCGAAAAAACCGCGTCGAGCGAAGCAACAATTGAACACGCGATTACTTACGAAGAGTTCCACGACGGGGAAGCCAAAGAAGCCTTTGACGCGGTATATATAGCGACGCCAAACGCACGACATCTGGAGTATGCGGAAACAGCAGCCAAATTAGGGAAGGACGTTCTCTGTGAAAAACCGATGGAAGCGACCGCTGAACGCGCTCAACGCCTCGTCAGTGTTTGTGATTCGAACGACGTTCTACTTATGATTGCATATCGGGTGCAAACTCAGCCCGCAATCCGTCGTGCGCGTGAATTGATCGATAACGGTTTTATTGGGAAACCTGTCCAAGCGTACGGAAGCTATTCGCAACCGCTCCTCGGCATGTTCTCAAATCCGGATCAGTGGAGACTTGATTCGGATCTTTCTGGATATGGTACTTCGATCATGGACCTGGGAATTTATCCCATTAACACACTTCGATTCCTGTTACGAAGCGATCCGACAGCAGTGACTGCACAAACCGAGTCTTTCCATGAAGATTTTTCCGACGTATCTGATGAGCGGTCCGCTTATACGTTGACGTTCGAGAATGGTACGCATGCCGTCTGTACCGCTAGTCAAAACGCGTACGGTGATTCACAGCTCAAACTTACCGGAACAGACGGGCAAATAGACCTCAGTCCGGTATTTAACGGCGAGTGTACGTTGGAACTCGCCCGCTCGAATACCACTGTCCAAATCAGTTTCGAAAATGTGGACGAAATGAAAGAAGAATTTGACTATTTCGCTGATAAAATTCTTTGCTCAGGGTCTGTCTTTCCCGATGGACAACACGGACTCGTCGATATGCGGACATTGCAGGCGATCTATCGGGCAGCCCGCAGCGGACAGGTAGAACAAATCAAATGATAGATTCGTTTCGTGGAACCATCATTCTATCACTGCCTTTACATAACAAATATTGGAAAGGTCGTTAAATAACACAATCAAATCATTTTAAGTTGAATCATCACCTGGATAACAGCGTGTTGGACCACCGTTGGTGGCGCCAGCGGACCACCACCAATGAGATTGCTGTAAAGAAACGGCAACTGATTGTGACCATATTATGCAATAAACATCGATACAAATACATTAACATCATAAATTTTATTAATCAGTACTGATTTAGTAATCAACATATTTCTGATATATATGGAAAATACGACTTTTTAGATTCTGTGTTTCGTGTCTATAGTACGGGTATTGGACTTTCTACTTCCGAGTTGGACTGTGGAGTAATCTCGATTAAACGGGCTGAAGTGTAACCGATAGACTTTCTAAATGAACTACGGACAATGAGAATGGAGTTCAGATGAGCACATCGGCTGACAAACGGGAGAACATGCACTCAACAGCGCTCGAGAAGCGACTCTGACTGAGATGACAGATAGGCAAATGCTGGATATCCTTGATCACCACGGGATACCGTCTTAGATGCCAGCCACCGTTCTGACCAAGAGGAACTTTTCGATAGTATCAATTCTTTTCATGAACGTAGTTATGTCCTCAATATTTAGGAGAATATCTGTGGTCTCTGTTGTGTCGCGATGTTAGTTACCGACCAGAAACTCACTATTTCTATGCTGCGAGTACTCCTAAACAGGTTGTTGATGTGATTGACATATCTCTGAGAATTTCGAAAATACACTCGCACGGTCGACCAACGTCATCGAGATTATTCCCAAATCCTCGTAATCAATCTTATCCGTTTCCATCTTCTATTTCGATTCTCCTCTGGTTTTCACTACAGATTCATCGCGATATCGTCTGGTAAACAGCTCTTCGGCTATACTTGAGATTTCACTCTCGATCCTCCGCACGGATCTGTGAACCCCCAATTTCACCTTCACGAACGTCGGCGGGGCTAACTGGCTCACCTCGTTCTGCCGCGGCATACGCAGCAAGGATGAGATCAACTGGGCTGCGAGCCTCTTGACCGGTGACTGCAGGACGGCGGCCCTCGTGGAGAGCATTTACGAAGTCCTGCACGACGGCCTCGTGACCCTCTCCGAGTGGGGAAACTTTACCCACTACATCTTGTATTTCCGTCTCCGGGCTGTAGAAGCTTTCCTCACCCGTACCGACTTCAAAATGTGAGACATCGTCTTCCTCAATGGTGATCGAACCCTCTGTACCGTTGACTTCCGTTCGAGTCAATCCTCCTTTGACAGCCGTAGTTCCCTCGATAGTACCGAGAGCGCCGTTTGCAAACCGGACTGCTATTGCGGCGGTATCCTCACAGTCAAGTCTCCGGTCGACGTTGTCAACGGTTGCCCAGACTTCTTCAACATCACCGACAAGCCAGCAAAGGCGATCGATCATGTGGATTGCCTGGTTCATGAGTACACCGCCATCCATCTTGCGGGTGCCGCGCCAGTCGCCGGAGTCATAATACTCCTGTGAACGAAACCATTTCACTGCTGTGTCACCGAGTACTACCTTGCCCAGATCGCCCTCGGCGATCGCACTCTTTACCCTCAGAGCAGCTGGATCGTAACGTCGTTGGAACACGCCTGCGAGAGTCACACCGGCATTGTTACAGGCCGTTATCATCCTGTCCATTCGGTCGGCGAAAACATCGAGCGGTTTCTCACAGAGTACATCCGCACCAGCCTCGGCAACTTCAGTAACGACCCGCGAATGCGTCCCGCTGGGTGTGCAGACGCTGACCGCATCGATGTTAGCGTCTTCTATCATCTCGGTCGTATCTGTGTAGGCGGCACACTCGAATTCCTCGGCGAACGACTGACCGTTTTCCGGGACGACATCTGCGCACGCAACGAGTTCTACACCGTCAGCATTCTGCACTGCTTGACCATGCGTCTGCCCGATTCCTATACAACCGATTATTCCGTATCTAAGCGACTCTCCCATCAGTTGTAGTCCCGTTCGTCTATCTACTTAAATTTGTGGCTGCCGGAATAATTGCTACCGGAAATTCATTTGACATTTGAAAAACTAGCCATATGATCATATCGTCGGGTGTTTCCGTGCCATCGAAAACCACGCATATCGGGAGTCCCCCGTGTTCACCGACGATTCGACCACAGCGAAGTTGTCGGAACCGGACGACTGACATAACCGCTAAAACCATCTTGGAAAATACCACGAAATGGCTGACCGTCACTCGAGCTTGATTGGCTCCCCACGGTCGGCAGACTCGTAGACAGCCTCGATTATCTCGACGGCTTTGCGCGCTTCCGGCCCATCGAGCATGAACGGCTCGTTAGAATCTAAGGCGTCGAAGTACGCCTCTATATTTCGACGGTGATAGTGGTAATCGATGGACATCGGATCAGCGGAGCCGCCTCCACTCGTCGTTTCGGTGAAGGTCTTGCGGATCTCGGCGTCTTCTTGATGCTCCTCACGGAACTGCCACGTTAAGAGCTCGTCTTCGAGGACCTCTACGGTTCCATTACGCCCTCCGAGTTGAATGCGCTTCAGCGACCCCGGGTACATCGACGTTGCACCAAGCAACTGACCGACCGTACCGTCGCGGAATCGAAGCACGGCCACGGCGGTGTCCTCCACCTCGATGAGGTCGCCTTCATGCGCAAGTGTGTCCACATACGCTGTTACTTCTGCGACTGGGTTTTCGGTTGGTGGGATGTCCATCCCTGCACCAGCCAGCCACTGAACAGCGTCAACGGTGTGAATCGACTGATTCATCATGGCACCGCCTCCGTCGAGCGCTTCGGTTCCTTGCCATGAATCTTCATAGTATGCGTCTTCACGCCACCACGGCACGTACGCGTTCGTAACGGCAAGTCGCCCGAATCGCTCCCCAGCCGCCGCAGTATACATCGTCTCGATCACGGGGTTATATCGTTGTGGAAAGACGCCCCCAAGTCGAACGCCCGCTTCCTCACAAGCCGCGATCATCGCATCTATGCGTTCGGTCGTGATCTCGAGGGGTTTTTCGCATAGAACGTGAATACCACGTTCAGCAGCGGCGAGCGTTGGTTCAAGATGCGCACCGCTTGGCGTACAGATGATGAGTACATCCGGTTCTGTGGTGGTCAGCATCTCTTCCGTGTCTGAGTGGTATGTACACCCGTAGTCGTCGGCGAAGGCTTGTCCTTTGTCTTCGGTTCGGCACGACCCTGCAACGAGTTCGGCATTCGGGAGGTCGGCGATCGACTTCGCATGCATCTTTGCTACCGCTCCAATGCCTGCAATTGCAATACAGTAGTTATCCGTCATTGAACAAGGATACATTAGGGTGTCACTGCAAAAAAATATCGATTATCTCACCAGCGTCGAAACTATTAACCCCACTACGTCCATCCGTACAAGGGATAACTATGTCAGAAGACAGCACACAGAACGAAACGTCGAGTGCCTCAAATACATTCACACTCTCGGGATTCGCCGACGAAATCGACCCCGATCTTGAAATACAGTTAGACCTGCTCGAAGAACTCGGCATCGACTACTTTGATCTCAGAGGCATCGACGACACAAACGTTCTCGACCTTCATGACGACGACCTCGAACGTATACGAGACGCCATCGAGGAGCACGGACTCAGTGTCTCTTGCATCGGGTCACCGATCGGGAAAATCGATATAACCGAAGATTTTGAGCCTCACATGGAACGCTTCGAAAGAGCCATCGAGGTCGCGAAATTTTTCGATGTTGAGTACATTCGGATCTTTTCGTACTACATTCCCGAAGGTGATGACCCCGCTGAACACCGAACGTCGGTAATGGATCGTATGCGTTGGAAAGCCAAGCGATCCGAAGAATCGGATGTGACTCTCCTCCACGAGAACGAGAAGGATATCTACGGAGATACGGCTGAGCGATGCCGAGACGTTCTCACGACTGTTGACTCTCCAAATCTCCGCGCAGCGTTCGATCCGGCAAACTTCGTCGAAATTGGCGTCGAGGCCTATCCATACGCGTTCACACTTCTCGCCGAGTACATCGACTATCTCCACGTCAAAGATGCCGAGATGGGGGAACGTGGAGAGATCCGCCCAGCTGGACAAGGTGATGGAGGCTTCAACGAGTTGGTGCACGTGCTCGAAGAGCGCGGCTTCAGTAGCTTTGCATCCCTCGAACCACATCTCGCGTTTGCCGGGCGAAGCACAGGATTGAGCGGTTCCGAGGGCTTCAAGACTGCGGTCGATGCGTTCCGCGATGTCTTGGACGACGCTGATGTGAACTACGTTTAGACGAGTCTCAGAGAAGCGACCGAACGTGTTCAAGCGCCTTCTCCGGATCGCCGGTTGGTGTGAACTCACAGCCGATGTATCCGTCATATTCGCTGTCCGCGATTGATTCGAGGATGTTTTCGTAGTCCAGTTCACCCATTCCGGGTTCGTGGCGACCTGGATTGTCAGCGATGTGGACGTGCCCAATGTATTCCACGTATTTTTGAAAGGTGTGAATGATATCGCCTGCCATGATCTGTTCGTGATAGATATCGTAGAGGACTCGCACGGCAGGGCTACTTACTTCCTTGATTATTTCTACGCCATCTCGAGCGGTACTCACGAAATGGCCGGGGTGATCGACTCGCGTGTTCAACGGTTCGAGCAATAACGTCACGTTGGATTTTTCGGCGACCGGTGCTACTCGTCGGAATACCTCTACCACTGTTTGGCGTTGAATTCCGCTGGAACGTCCGAGAGTGTGTTACCGGCCTTGACGTTCAAGTTTCGACAATCGAAATCTTCGGCGAGAACGATGGTCTCCTTGACTTGTTCGACCACCTCGTCCACCGTTGTCGGATCGTTCAACGACGGTCGGTTGCCGGAGAGGTAAACGAATTCAAGGTTGTTGACATCAGCTCGCGCTGTGATAGCTTCGAAGTCAGCATCCCACCCGTACAGTTCGAACCCGTCAAATCCCACGTTTGCGACGCGGTCGATGCGCTCAGCTAGCGTCCCTTCGTCGAACACCATGTTCAGGTACGCAGAGAGTGTGACCATAGATTACAAGTGGGCTCGATGACAAAAGTAAATTGGTAAATGGTACCTGTTTTACCAAAAGGAAGTCACCCTACAAGCTGGCGAGGAATTCCGCACCGTGCTCGATCGATGCCTCCGGGTCGTTAGGATTATCGTGTTCGTAGATGAACCACTCGACCCCGGCATTACGGGCGGCGTCCGCGCATGCCGCCATATCCACGTCTCCGGTGCCGATCTCGACCGGATGGCCGCCGCGTCTAGCCTCCCGATCGAGCTTGACATCTTTGAAATGAACTAACGAGGCACGGTTGCCGAGACGGCCGAGCAACTCCACAGGTTCATGACCGCCGGCGAGGGCCCATCCAACGTCGAGTTCGATGTCGATGTCTGTTGCTTCAAGGAGGTGATTGAAGGCGCTCTCCCCATCGACATCGACGAACTCGTGATCGTGATTGTGGTAGTGAAGATTCCAACCGTACGCGTCGAGTTCGGTAGCAAGTTTTTCGAGACGCTCGACTGTCCGCTCGACGTTCGAAATCGAGGTGAAGCCTTCGGGTGGGAGGTACGGGACGACTGCCTCGGAGACGCTGACGGTCTCGTACGTGTCGATCACGCGATCGAGATTTTTCTCGAAGAGGTCAGTACCCACGTGCGCTGCGATCACGTCGAGGCCCGTTTCCGCGAGTGTCTCATGGATCTCTTCTGGGTTTCCATCGAGTGGGGTGTGTTGGCCGGAGAACTGAATCCCGTCATAGCCTGCGTCCGCAACTCGTTCGAGTACATCCGGAACCGACTCGTTGAGTTCTCGGACACTGTAAACATTGATTGCTGTGTGAACCATACTTCCACTATCGTAGACAATCATCTTTGCTTTAAGATTGTTGATGTAATTCACCGACTCTACTTCTTAATACTCGCGTTAGTTAATTCCCAACAACGAAGATAGATTCGGCGCGGCGTTGCTATCCGAAATTGGATCTGTTGCGAATGGTTCCGACGCGAAACTGGTCATCTTTTCGATGATGATGGAGAACTCCTATGAGAGATCAGGAGATGCTCGAACAATTTGAGATACTAAGTGTTCGAGTCGAGAAATAGAGAGTTGCCTTCGTCAAATATATTTAATTACAATGTTTACGATCGCACGGTATCGATAACTCCGCGAAGATATCCCACGGTAAACCCACGGGCACGGTGACGCCAATCATCGTCCCCAACCATCTTCGGAACGTGATCCGGAATAACGACTCCATCAAAACCGATGTCGTGGAGGGTTCGAACTACCTCGACAGTATCGAAATTCCCCGTATCGACGAAAGTTTCGTGGAACTCCGGAACTGTTCCTACGACGTCTCGAAAATGGATAAAAACGATTTGATCACGCTTGCCGAATCGATGGAGGACCTCGGAGACGTCTTCACCCATCTGGGAAAAACAGCCCAAACACAGCTTCAAACCGTGATTGTCACTCGGAACTAGGCTCATCGCACGCTCGAAGTTCCTGACGTTACGGAACAACCGAGGGATACCGCCGAGCGACTCTAATATGGGTGGGTCGACTGGATGCAGTGCGAGGTCGACACCTGCTTTCTCGGCAACTGGAAGAATCGTCTCGAGAAACCCACGGTAGTTATCCCAAAATTCGGATTCAGTATACTTCCGATCAAGTCCGGGGGCGAGAGCATTCGGGTCATCGATTTCGGCGAGATTGAACCCAGTTCCGAGCGCTTGACCACGCGTTTTCACTGGATCCGTCCGCATCGGTACGACACCGCGCGGGTTCCATTGATACCCTAAAATAGGGATGTCGGCTTCCCCGAGATTCCGAATGAGGGTCGTAATCTGTTCAAGCGACTCTTCGCTCCCTTCTCGACCAAACATGATATCGCCATATAGCGAATAGGGAAGCGATTGGATGCCTGTGAGACTCAGACCCTCTGCTTCGACCCGCTCGCGGGCTGTTTCTAACTCCGAGACCGAGGGAATCGCGTCTCGGCCGACGGAAACGGTATCTGACCCATCCCGGTCGTTGAATTCATCGGGTTCCTCGTCGGTATCTGCGTGATCGACGAATATGTCTGTTACACCTAATTGACGGATGTATCGAAGACGATCCTTCGAGAGGGTACGTGTCCGGACACCGACCCGGACATCGGAATCTCGGCTCAACTCTGTATCAATTCGATCGTTCTCCATATCCCCACATCGTACTGAAACACATAAACATGATTGGCAGCAAAAAAACAGGTTATCCAGACGTTCCCATTGAGTCGATACGGTGATAAACATACTGCTGGGTTACGAACTTCCGTTTTGACGACGAACAGCAATTGTGACGGTTTGTGAATTGGGTCCTTTGTCGAGTCCCGGTCTGATCGGAGAACGTCTCAAGAACCTGGTAGTAATTGCCGTAAATGGTAATCGATCACCCTATTTGGTACTGTGGATTTTTTACTGTGGAACTCTGTAGTTTGGGTATGACTCCAAGCACGAAAAAAGCAAAAAACAAAATAAAATCAATCGACACATCTTTCGATATCATTGAATACCTCATGGAAGAGGATGGTGCTGGAGTGACTGAACTGGCGGATAACTTGGGCCGCTCTAAGAGTACGATACACTGCCATCTAAACACACTCGAACAACGTCGGTACGTGACACAAGTCGATGACGTGTACCGAGTTGGATTGCGGTTTTTAAATCTTGGTGGGTACGCGGCACAATCCAACGAGATTTATCGACTTACGAGAAGCGAAGTGGACGAGCTCGCAGCTGAAACGGGGCTCGCTGCCCAGCTCGTTGTCGAAGAGCATGGCAAGGGAATATTCGTTCATCAATCGAGAGGCAACAAAGCAGTCCAAACGGATTCTCGTATCGGTACTGAACGGTATCTACACTGTACGGCGTTTGGAAAGGCGATGCTTGCATACTATTCGCCTGAACGAGTGAGAGACATTCTCGATAGACACGGAATGAGTGAACAAACCGCGAAAACGACAACGTCTCCGGAAGAATTATTAAAGGAATGTGAGGAAATTCGGTCACGCAACGCGGCGTTCGACGATAACGAACAGATTGAAGGGATTCGGTGCGTTGCGGTGCCGATCCTGACGAACACGGAAGACGTTCTCGGAGCGATCAGCGTTTCTGGATCGACTCGT
Source organism: Haladaptatus caseinilyticus (assembly GCF_026248685.1). Lineage (NCBI taxonomy): Archaea > Methanobacteriati > Methanobacteriota > Halobacteria > Halobacteriales > Haladaptataceae > Haladaptatus > Haladaptatus caseinilyticus. The sequence goes on from NZ_CP111042.1 coordinate 265,804, forward strand.
CACATGGATAATGAAACGTTTCGAAAGAAAATCCCCGAGTTGATCCAGCACACTGTGCGCGTTATCGAGATCAATTACGCGAATATTTGATTTCAATACTATAAACGTATATGAGCATAAAGAATCATACCACTACATTGTGCTTATGGAAGTATGAGGTCATCAGAAGCTGTTCAGCAGTTATCAAACCTTTACATACATAGTGTTGTAATTCCCTTGTCGTTCCCTATTATCGAACAGTCAGGACGGATAGCTTGTGAAGCAGGAGTTGATTAAACACAGCTATTCCATAAATTCTGATGCGGACGGTGACTGACTCACCATCGAACGGTATTCTCGGTTGTGTTCGATAATCAGGAACAAGTGTCGGAGATGCTAGGACTGTGGGTTTACAAGTGAACGCTCTCTTCTTTCGTTAGTGTTGTCGTCCTCATCGGCTGCCCTACGCTTTTCCCTTTGACCCTCGTGCGTAGGGAACCGTATACATTCAAACTCCTCGTACTGCGCCGTCTCGAGGAAGGCAATCCGTAAAGCCGTTCTGAATAGTGTGGTATTACGAGCGTTTCGTGACCATGCAACCGGAGTATAGTCTGATAAACAGGCACGAAGTGGAAAACGTTTTCCCGATTTGTGCGGATCAGGACATCGGAGTCGTTCCGTGATCATTGCTCGCCCGTGGTTTCCTCGCTGGTAAGTACGAACGTATCGACCCCATCGATGCCGATTCGAGGCGGTTCACGGAGGAGAGGCGCCCCAAGAAACACTTTTCGGATGCCGCATGGACGGTGCTCGAGGAGGTCCACTCGCTCGCAAACGAGCGGGATGCAACTCCGGCACAGATTCGCCCTGCATGGTTGCTGCACAAGGACGTAGTGACTTCACTGATCGACCCGACGTGGTCTTCGGAGGAACTGTGATAGTCGGATGTTCGACCGGCGTCAATAATACGGCCCCTAACCATCGATACCGGTTAAATCGGTATCGTCTATCCTCGGTCTGGTATTCGGCTATCAACGAGTAGTACGTACTACGGTCGTTGGAGGAGACGAGCGACAATTTATAATGCTCCTCTTTAGATACTATCGTATGAAACAAACACCGAATCCGAGCGTTACCTCACGCGCTCGGACGGACAACACTCATTGGCTCACGTTAGTGCTGTACGTCGTCGTTGGCGTCGTCACTACGATCTACACGGTTTGGACGCTCCTCACCGTTCGCACGAGCCCGTATAGCTTTCTCACAGGTCTCATACTTTCTGGGAGCGCCTTGTTGAGTTTGTTCGTGTACCTCGCTCTGTTTAAGGATACGATCTATCTCTCACACACTGATTCCCAGTGGAAGCCCAGTTGGGTTCGATACTTTCTGCTGGGGTTCGGCGTCCCGCTATCATGTTATCTGCTCCTCGGGGGAGTCGTCTCCCTCGGGAAATCGACGCCGCTAATCGTCGTCTACTCGTTGGTCTTTTCCACGATGATAACATGTGTAGTCTATCTCCACTACCGTCGTCGGTACGTCGGACTCCCGTTACTAAGTGCGGGATGATGGGTTCGTTGTTTACTGTCAATTACCGATATTACACGAACACGATCTCATTTCCAGATTATAATATAGAATATTAATAAAAATGCATATATAGGGGGGAAACATCCACTCATGATAGACCATGTCAAACACAGGTTGTAGTAGACGCAAGTATATGAGCCTCGCCGCTGCAATGGGAGCCGGCAGCCTTGCTGGATGCTCTGGTGGAAGCGGTGGTGGTAGCGGTGGCGGTTCGGATAAAATTACTGTCTGGTCTGATGCGTTCGACTCCCAAACGCCGAAACTCAAGAAATTGATGAGCGACTCGGTGGACATGAAGGTCGGATTTTCGGACATGCGCTATGACAGTATCAAAAAGAAGTACCTCACCGGAGCAAAAACTGGAACACCCGATATCGTCGAAGCGACGCCGAACCACCGGGGTGATTACGTCTCTGCGGAGTTAATCGAACCGCTAACTGACCGGGTAGACAAATTGGATTATAAGGACGGCTACACCGGTTTAGATACGATGAAATACAACGGGGATATCTGGGCCCTCCCCTACATCGGAAACGGTCGGGGCTTCGTCTACCGGCAGGATATACTTAAAAAATATGGCTTTGATGTTCCTGATAAGTGGTCGGATTTCGTCGAAATGGGCGCTGAAATCACCAAGAAGGAGGACGGAATGCACGGATTCACGCTCACCAGTCAGAAAGGGAATACCCGTGGCCTCCAGGAGTTCCTGTCGTTCCTCTTCCAGCGGGTCGATACAATCTTCGAACCGGATGGTGACGAGTGGAAACTGGTGCCAACTGCCGAGGACTTCGGCATCGTCTTCAAGGAGTACTTTTGGGACCCCTTCTACAAAACGGATAAACCCGCGACGGATCCGAACGCGAGAGGAATCGATTCCCTCGCTCACGACATCGCCTACGTGAACGGAAATTACGCTGCGATCTCCACTGGCCCGTGGATTCCAGGACTGGCGAGCGGTTCGGACGATACCAACAAACAAGCGATGAAGAACTATCGGAACAGCGTCGCGACACACAATCCCCGGGTCGAAGGCGGCGAGAAAGGAACGTACATGGAAGTAAAGCCCGTATTCTTGAACAAGAATTCGAAGAGCAAGGGTGATGCGTGGAAGGTGGTTAAAGCGGCCACGAGTCCGGAAGGAATCAAAACGTTCCTCGAAGAGGATCCGGGTAATCTCCCGGCCCACGAGGACGTCGAATGGAAGGTTCCAGAGCAGACGAACAATCCCGATTGGAAGGGGTTCAAGGAGGTCTTCAAAACCGGGAAATCCTACGGATTTTGGAGTGTCAGTAAAGTTTCAACGACTTGGTTCGACCTCTCACAAAAGGTGATGTACAACGACATCGATCCGATGAAGGCGGGTAAGCAACTCCATGAAGAGTGGTCTAGCAAAGCAGGGGAAATCTAAAACGTCTGAATTTCCTGGCATTGCCGACTCGGACTCATTGGTATCACGTCGAAAACTCACGTCTTTCCGAGCTAATTCTTGAACGAGACGAATCGCGCTTCCAAGTTCACTTCGAAGTAAATCGCGTCAGAGAGGATGCGATGGGGCCACAGGTTCGATTGCTATCGAGTTCACTACACTCGAAACGGAAGACAAGGACGGTGCAGTGTGTCGCTCTCGTTCGTCTCTCAGCACACTGGGCCCGCACTCCGAGTAATTGATTCGATAACGGGCTTGACCTTCGTACGTTTGCTCCAAAAGAAGTCGAAAACGAGATGCTATTGGGACGGACAGTGTTTAGCTTCCGTGCATTCCACCGCTTGCGAGTCCCTCGACGATGTAACTCTGAACGAGGGCGAAGAACACGATCGACGGTATCGCAGTGACGGTTGCTGCGGTGACCGTCGCTCCCCAGTTGATCGTGTTCGCGCTCTGGAACAGGAATAGACCGAAGGGAAGTGTGCGCGTCCCTCCTCCCTGCGAGAGGACGGACACGAAGAGGAAATCGTTCCACGATGTGACGAAGGTGTAGAACGATGCCACGGCGATACCAGGCAGTGCGAGCGGAATGATCACGTGGTAGAGGGCAGTAAGATGGGAACAACCGTCTATCCGTGCGGCGTCGTCAAGCGCTTTCGGAATCTCGTCGAAGAACCCCTTCAGTAGCCACAAGGCCAATGGTAGCGCCCGCACGCAGTGTGCAAGGATGATTCCAAGATAAGTATCGACAAGGGTCAACGAGTACATCATCAGGAAGAACGGGATGATGATCAATGCAGGAGGCAACATCTTCGTCGACATGAAGGCGACGAGCAGCATTTTTCGACCCGGATACGTGAACCGACTCAGTGAATACGCCCCTAGAATTCCCAACACGAGCGTTATCGCAGTCGTACTGAACGCGATGATTATGGAGTTGACGAACAGTGACTGAAATTGTGGATCGGTGAGCACCATCTCGTAATTGCCCAGCGTGAAATTCTTCGCCGAAGGAATGATAATGAGATGGTCCGCTTGAATGATTGCACCTGATTTGATCGTCGATAACGCGAGCCAAGCTACCGGAACGAGAAACCAGATGAAGTACAGGGCCAGTGCGGCATACACGCCGACCGCGTATTTGAGACTGTGTTCATCGCCGACCCATGCGTCCAAACGGCCGATAATACCCGTTTTTCTGTCTGCTGTGTGTTGGTTTGTAGTTGCCATCGTTGTTCTATTGTCCGCGGATTGTGGTTTGATATTCGTTCGATGTCATTATTCTGTATCCTCCAATACGATATAGACGACCGTGAAAATTGCCAATAGGGTGAGCATCACAGCACCAACGGCCGATGCATAGCCCAATGCATATTCACGAAACGCCTGTTGGTATACGTAGGTCCCGAGTACTTCGGTTGCATTCACAGGACCGCCGCCGGTCGCAATATAAATCATCTGGAACGAGTTGAACGCTGCGATCGTCTCAATGACGATCATTATCATCGAAATGTAGGAAATATTCGGTAGGGTAATGTATCGAAACTTCTGGAGACGCCCAGCGCCGTCTATTTCTGCAGCTTCGTAATACTCTCCCGGTATCGATTGCATACTGGCCATGAGCGCGATTGCGACGAAGGGAGTATCCTTCCAAACCCGTAACATCGTTACGAGTGGCAGTGCGAGCGATTTGTCCCCAAACCATGATTTGTTCGGCCCACCGAACATCTTCATAACGAGATTTGCGAGGCCGTAATCGACCTGGAACGTCCAGGTCCAAATGATCACGATTACCACAGGCGGGATAACCCACGGAACCATCGATAAACTACGCAATTTTCCGATTCCCGGAAGATTCTCTTTGAGCAAGAGCGCGAGCCCCAGGCCGAGAAGGTACATCGACACCACGGCCCCGACTGTCAGGAGTATCGTGTGTTTCAGTGCGAGCGTGAACACCGGATCGGCGAACAGCTCGTGGTAATTCACCAACCCAATCCACTCGACGTCGTTGGGGTTCAGGAACGATCGTGAGTGGAAACTAATCCAGAGGGCTTGCACGGTCGGATACACGATGATTACCAACATCATCACCGTCGCAGGTAGCACGAGGCCGTACCCGACCCACGTTTCACGTGTGAACCACTCCGCCTCGCCGAAAAATCGGCGTACGCGATGAAATCTATACTCTTCTCCCGTAGGTGTGGACATCGATTGTGACAATTACCGATGGCCATATAAAAATTTATGCCACAAATTGGCAGGAATACGTCCCTGATATACTATGATGGCTTCCTTTCCAATCTTCACTTCTTCCGACGCCTCAAAAAGGTCCTTACATTGTACAACCCAACTCCTATCAATAGATCTCCAAAAGACATATATTAACAATTCACAAATATACTCTACAACAATGGCGGATCTAGAGTTACGAAACTTCACAAAGGTTTACCAAGCGAGTTCGACGGATCCGATCATCGGCGTCGATGACCTGAACATTTCTCTCGAAGAGGGCAATTTCCTCGTCCTGGTCGGCCCATCCGGATGCGGGAAATCAACCACACTCCGGAGTATCGCTGGTCTCGAATCGGTATCGGATGGTGAAATTCGAATCAACGGAAAAGTCGTTAACGACTCGAAACCGAAGAATCGGGATATCGCGATGGTATTTCAAAACTACGCACTCTATCCCCATATGTCCGCACGGGAGAACATGAGCTTCGGGCTCAAGATGACCACGAATATGTCGGACGAGGAAGTCTCGGACCGCGTCGAACGTGTCGCTGAAATGATGGGGATCGCGGATCTATTGGGCGATAAGCCAAAAGAACTCTCGGGTGGGCAACAGCAACGCGTCGCCCTTGGTCGTGCAATCGTCCGCGAACCACAGGTGTTCCTGTTAGACGAACCGCTTTCGAATCTCGACGCCAAACTTCGAGCACACATGCGTACCGAAATCCAAGAGTTGCAAAACGATTTGAACATCACCACTGTGTACGTCACCCACGACCAAACGGAGGCGATGACGATGGGGGATAAGATCGCGATACTCGATGGTGGGAAGTTACAGCAAGTTGGCACGCCATTGGAGTGCTACTATACTCCAAAGAATCGGTTCGTCGCGGGGTTCATCGGCGAACCGGCGATGAACTTTTTCGAGATGGAAGTCGACGAGAGGGATCTCCTGAGCGACGGAATCAGCTATACCCTATCCGAATCGCATCTCGAGTCGATACGTGACGAGACCAGTGTAATACTAGGAATTCGCCCGGAAGATATAGAACTCGCCGACGAGGCGGATGATAATACGGTTCGTGCGAATGTCAACGTCATCGAACCGCTCGGCGATATCAATTACATGCATGCCGAAATTGGTGGCACTGAGTTGACCGTGAAAATACCCGGTGAACGGTACGTAAAGCAGGATACGGAAGTCATTCTAACGTTTCCCGAGGAAAAGCTCCACCTGTTCAGCGGCGAAACGGGCGACGCACTTTGCAACCGAAGCCTGCCGACGGACGAGTCGTTCCCCGCTCAACTAACGCTGGACAGCAACTGATCAGGTGTTGCAATGAGTGCCGCTTCTACAAGCGGAAACGGGCGCGAAAAACGATTTTTAGCTATCCTGTGAGAGTTCCGTTGCAGGAATCACATCATCGACCTTCAAGACGAGGTTCGCGGCTTCCGTCGCACTGACTACTGCGTTCCGTTTTACCGCCGCTACATCGACGATTTCGGACGCGTATGCGTCGATCGAATCTCCCGTATGGATATCTATCCCTGCATTTCTCATGCCGGAATCGTGAACGGCTCGCAGGTGAGAAAGCGCCTGTATCGAATCAAAACCCGAATTTTTAGCGAGAATACACGGGATTTTTTCCAATGCATCCGCGAAGGTCTCCATCGCTAACTGCTCGCGACCACTCGTCTTCGTCGCGCTTTCTCGAACGCTTCCGGCTAATTCAATCTCGATCGCACCGGCACCCGGAACGACTCCGCCGTCGGAGAGCAATTGTGCGCCGAGGTCGATCGCATCGGTGATACTACGTTCGAGCTCCTTCGCAACCATCTTCGTCGACCCTCGGAGAACGAACGTCACGGCAGGTGCATCTTTTCGTTCGAGATAGAACGTGTTTTCCGATTCGGTATAGCGAATATCCGCTCCTCCCGCTTTATCATGTATCTCTGTAGTGAGGTCGGAAACAATCGGACTATCCAGCAGACGTGCTAAAAATTCGATATCCGGCTTGGGAGTGAACCGAGATATCGGGATTCCTTGCTTAGCTAACAGCTGCGCGATTTCGTCGTCGACGCCCTTCTGACAGAACACGACGTCGACCCCGGCCTTGGCGATACGGTCTACGATCTGACGACGCGCACGCGAATCCCGATCGACGAACTGTTGATATCGATCCGGACCGCTAACATCGATGACGAGATCACGCTCCGAGTCGTCGAGTTCAATCGGTGCGTCGACCAGTAGTATGGAGGCATCGTCGAAGTCCAGGGACATGTCCTCGACGATGGGGGATTTTTCGATTACAGCGCCGGAACGTATCTCGGAATCGCCGATTCGTTGGCCGGGATGGCTAGTGACTGCGATACGTTCGGCGTAATCTCCCTCCTCAGAGCCGTCGATTCGTCGGAAGACGTCGACGAGTAGTTCGGATAGCGCAATCCTCTCTGCGTCGGATACAGTTCCGGCGAGAGCACTGGCTATTGCCTGTTCGAACAACGGATCGTCTTCGCTTTCGACGCTCGTAGACGACGTTTTCAACTCGTCGCACGTGAGCGAACTCGCTTTGCGAAATCCGGCGACGATCGTCGTCGGGTGAATTCCCCTGGAAAGGAGATCCCGCACACCTCGTATCAATTCCCCCGCGATCACCACTGCTGTCGTCGTCCCGTCCCCCATCTCTGATTTCTGTGCAAAGCCCACGTGGGCGATCATCGTCTCGAAAGGGTCATCGATTGCCAACTTTTCCAAGACGGTCGCTCCGTCGTTGGTGATCGTCACGTCGCCGTTCTCGTCGATGACCATCTTGTCCATCCCATCGGGCCCCAGTGTGGATCGAAGCGCCCTTGCAACCGCTTGGGCCGCTCTAGCGTTGTGAAACTGCACCGCTCGCCCTTCTCCGTCGTCGGAGGAACCCCACCATTTCTTATCTTGTGTGGTAACTTGAGCCATATGATAACCCCTTACGTGGACATCCATAAATACGTTATGCGGCTGAATAGTAACGAAAAGAATCGTTGTACGATACTCTGATTCATCGTAAACTTCCCCATCCACAAAATATAAATTCTCTCGAAAGATTATGTGATTTACTCATGGAAAGCGAGATAGGTAATAAGACGGATAGTAGTGCGACCGGTACGAATCGGAGTGAGCCAGTCGAGAACATAAAGATCGGATACATCGGCGGTGGGAGTCGTGGATGGGCGTACACCTTGATCAACGACCTCGCACAATGTACGACGATCGCGGGCGAAGTAGTGTTGTACGACCGTATTTTCGAGAGCGCCAAGCGAAACGAGCGGTTCGGAAACTGGGTTCAGGATCGAGAAGACGCAATCGGTGATTGGGAGTACACCGCGGTCGAAGACCGTGCGACAGCGCTGGATAATGCCGACTTCGTCGTCCTTTCGACGCAAGATCCCCCGCCGGAAACTATGGCTCACGAGCTAGATATTCCCGCCGACTACGGTATCTACCAATCGGTTGGCGACACGGTTGGCCCCGGTGGAACTGTGAGAGCGATGCGTACCATTCCGGTATATCGGGATATCGCTGCGGCCATTCGAGAGAACTGTCCAAACGCATGGGTGGTGAATTACACAAATCCGATGACCATCTGCGTTCGAACGTTGTACGAGGAGTATCCGGACATCAATGTGGCCGGCTGCTGTCACGAAGTATTTCATACCCAGGAACACCTGGCGGAACTCGTCGGGAAGTATCGTGATACCGATCAGCCGTCAAGAAAGGAGATAGACGTCAACGTGAAAGGTATAAATCATTTCACGTGGATCGACGAGATGAGTTGGCACGGAGAGGATCTCCATCCTCTCCTCGAAACACATCTCGAGGAGGAGATCCGGAACCGGTCGTTCAAACCCGGTGCCTTGGACGACGAGTCCTATTTCGTCGACAACGAACTCATCACGTACGAACTTTACGAACGATTCGGTACCTTCCCGGCTGCAGGCGACCGTCACTTAGCGGAGTTCGTTCCGTGGTTTCTTACAGCCGATGACAAAACGGACGTACAGCAATGGGGAATCCGTCTCACGCCAAGCAAGTACAGGATTACCCGTCAAGAGGACGCCCTTTCGAAGTTTCACGACCCGATGAACGGTGAAGAGGAGTTCGAATTCTTCGAATCGGGCGAAGAGTTCGTTGGCATCGTCAACGCCCTATTGGGATTTGACGAGTTGAAGACGAATCTGAACCTGCCGAACCGGGGACAAGTCTCGAACCTCCCCGAGGATGCTGTCGTCGAGACGAACGCGCTGTTTACCGAAGATTGTGTCACACCGCTCGCTGCTGGAGCGCTTCCCAGACAGGTTCACAACCTCGTCAGTTCGCACGTCGAGAACCAAGAGACGCTGATCGAAGCAGGGTTTACGGGTGACGCCGATCTCGCGTTCCAAGCATTCCTCAACGATCCACTCGTTTCTATTTCCATGACGAATGCACGGGCGATGTTCAACGAGATGATCACGGCGGTTCGGCCCTATCTAGAGGGTCACTGGAATCTCGAGAGCGCTTCAGTGATCAATTGAGAGACATCTCGTCGTTCGATACCGTTCTTGGTTTGTCAGTAAGACGGACGTAGTGGCTCAATTTCTCCGGAATACCCTCTACAATCGGTTCGTCCGTACTTTTCTCGCGTACTTTCCACGCTACAAAGCGATTTCTCCCAAAAATATTCCCCTGTGAACAACCTCGAACAAATTTTAAATATACCCGCTACGAACACTAACATGGTAAAAATCAATGGAAAAGGTATTAGTTACTGGCAGTTTCGGCCGGTTAGGTCGCTGGACGGTCGATATGCTGACCGACGACGGGTATACGGTCGTTGGCGTTGACAAGACACATCCGGGCTCGGGAGCGAGAACACGGGACAACGTGGAGCTCAAGTCCTGTGATCTCTCGACACAAGGTGCGATCGATGAACTGATTCACGAGGTCAACCCGGACGCAGTCGTACATCTCGCGGCCATCCCGAACCCGGAAGTATATCCGGGTACGCAGGTGTTCGAAAACAACGTAATGAGTACGTACAATGTCCTCAACGCTGCAGGGAAGGAAACCATCCCCGTCACGTGGGCATCGAGCGAGAGCGCGTACGGATTTCCGTTCGCAGAAGAGCCGGTTCTACCGGATTATCTCCCCATCGACGAAGCTCATCCCCTGCGGCCGGAGGATCCATACGGTTCGTCGAAACTGGTGAGTGAGGACATCGCCGATGTCGTCACACGCCGGTATGATATCCCGATCGCCAGTCTCAGAATTTCGAACGTGCAATATCCGGGCGAGTATACGGTACTCGATGGTCGCGACTCGCTACGGAACGGGGTCGGTAATTTCTGGTCGTACGTAGACGGGCGCGATGTAGCGAATGCAGTCGTTCGAACACTCGAAGCGGACCTGTCGGGCCACGAGTCCTTCGTGATCGCTGCTGACGATAACTATCTAGGGAGACCGACGACGGAAGCGGTCGAGGAGTTCTTCGGTGGTCTCCCGGACGCTGTCTCGGTAAGTGGCGAGGATTCCGCGTTGAGTTCGGAAAAGGCGAAGCATGTCCTCGGTTGGAATCCGAATCACACCTGGCGAACGGCTGCCGACGAGAACCAACCCGTACCGACGCTCACGAAATGAGTGTAGTATCGAAAAGCGAAGTCACGAAGAACGCTCCCGAATCATCGAAGGTCGAGGACCGTTTGCAGCCATGAGGGAGACCGTTATTACATCGACGAAAAGTGTTGTTCCCCTCGATGACTCCATCGAGGGGACCCCCTGGGCTCAAGCCACCCCTCTCGGTGTCGACCAGTTTAACTGGTATCGGAACGGACCAAAGCCGTCCCTGACCGCACGAACCCTGTACGATGATGAGGCTCTGTATCTACACTTCCAGGTGGAGGATCACCACATCTCGTCTCAGGTGACGGCACTGAACGGGCCGACGTTTCAGGATAGTTCGGTCGAACTGTTTGCGGATCCGAATCCAGACGAGGATTCACGCTATTTCAATTTCGAGGCGAACTGTTGTGGCTACTTCAAACTGGCTTGGCAGGAGGAAGGTTGGCAAGAACGCGGTATCGGTCGCGACCTCGTTTCGGCGAGTTCGGCCGAACGAATTCGCGTCGAAACATCCATCGAAGGATCGACGCACGAACCACGAGATGACGATACTGGGTGGTGGTTGGCCGCCGCTATCCCCTTTTCCGTACTCCGATCATTGACTGGTGTCGACATCGATCCGAATCCTGGTACCGTCTGGAGCGGGAACGTGTATCGGAGTGGTGTTGCTTCCGATGAACAGAAAGCAACTTGGAATCCCATGCCGACGGAAGAACCGGCGTACCATTCACCGGAGTACTTCGGTCGGTTTCGATTCGATTGAGCGGTTGTCGACTTGACACCGGTTCACATCACTGCGGAGGACTGATTCCATACACTCCTCAACCCATCCACGAAATGTACGATATCAACTGATAAATTCCGTCCACGGACCCTCAATATACGGATATCTTTCGATAACGTCGTGGTTCACCTCAATTCCGAGTCCGGGTTTGTCCGGAAGCGTGAGCGTTCCATCCGTGATTCGGAGTGGATTCGATAGTATGTCGGTTGCGAGCGGATTGGGGTACATTCCCGATCCACTCCCGTCCTCATAGATGGGATATTCGAGGAACGGTGTTCCGGGTGTCGCTGCCGCCAAGTGGGCGTTTGCGATGAGTCCGAGTTCCGTTCCGAAGTGGTGTGGGACGAAGGTAACCGGCGACTCTCGACAATAGTCGATGACTTTTCGACAGCCGGAAAACCCGCAATGTTGTCGCACATCGCCTTGCAGATAGTCGACACCACCGGTCTTTGCAAATTCGATCAGATCCTCTGGCATCGCTTTGCTTTCCCCACCGGCCAACGGGACACCCGATTGTTTCGTGAGGGCTGTATACTGTTCGTGGTCGCTCGGTTCGAGCGGCTCTTCGATCCACCGTACGCCATACTTTTTGTGCTCTGACACAAGGCCGATGACGGTATTCAAATCGTACGACCCCTGTCCGAGCCCCCACCAGGTATGGCCATCGACCATGATGTCTATCCGATCATCGATAGCATCGTGAACCCGTCGTATCATCTCTCGGTCTTCGTCCGGCCCTCGGCCAGCATGGTATTTGTATCCACTGAACCCTGCTTCCATGACGCGTTTCGCTTCGGTGGCCACCTTGTCCGGAGAGAGGTACATGCCTCCCGACGCATAGAGTTGAATCTCGGGTGAAATGTCGTCTGTCTCGCCTAGCAGTTCGTACACTGGGACGCCGTTTTGTTTGCCCTTGATATCGTGGAGCGCGATGTCGAGGGCTGCAGTGGATCGAGACTTGAACTGCTGTGAGAGGGCCGTCTGCCGGATGATTTTCCCCACAGTTTCTATCGATGTGATCACTTCTCGTTTCAGACTGGGAGCGATCGCCCGTTCGATCACGTTCACGAAGTTATCGAGTGTTCCATCGTTCGAGAACTCCCTCATCACGGAGCTACTGGCGTCTACTGGCGCGTACCCTATCTCCCCATCGACCGTCTCGACAGTTATGAGCACCAAATCGCGTTTGAATATTCGTCTTCGACCACTGTAGAGTTGATATTCTCGCGGGGGATCGAGTGGGGACGACAGGTTATATGCCTGTATATCAGCAATTTGCATCTCTCTGCATTACAGTACACGTAGATGGTTTATATACTTATTCTCCTGTAACAATTGCTCTCTCGTTGGATAGCCGAGAATCATCACCGATTATTCACCTACCAATCGAAAATCAAGGTTTTACGACGCATGGCGAGTCGCCCCGTTAGAACCCGTCCTACTGATATCCCGACTTCTCGAACCTACGTTCGGAATTGTCGAACGTATCACTGTGGGTTCCTTTTTGTCTGAATAAGATTTACAGTACTAATGCTGTAACGGGTTTATACACTAATAGTTCATGAGGTACGGATTCAGATTCGTTCGATATTATCGAACATACCGGTCGAAACACTTGAATCGGTGATTTTAGCCGTTCCACTGACGAATTAGTGTGGGTGTGGACCGAAATACGCGAAAAGGATGTCGAAAGCCTCGGAACGGACGTCGCCCGGGATTAGGAGTGAAACGCGTTCGATTCCGAGAGAACATCTGACGCGTCGAGATCCCAATCAATGAGATAGCTCTCTTCCGCAGCGATGAGTTCAGCGAACAGTTCCCGAGCAGTTTCCGTCTGGAGCGTCCTAACTTGGGGATCATTGAGGAACGCCTGGAACGCGAGATCGACGTTCCCGTCATCGACAGCCGCCTCGATGAGCGTCTCATGGGTTTCGACGTGGGAGCAAAGCTGTGTTCGAACCGGTCGCGGAAGCGATCCGGCGGTGATCGGTTTCACGTTGTTCGGTGTGATCAATGCATTCGTCTCGACGACTGCCCCGTCGGGGAGATCGGAAACCTGACCGTGATTCGGGAGGTTGACGTGTGTCTTCATCATGCCCCCATTGGTAAGCGTCTTGATGAGATCGACGGCGATTTCTCCGGACTCCGCGAGCGAAAACTCCTCTGTGCCGTCCATCCAGGACTTGACGTCGTACGTCTGATGATCTGTCGCGTTGTCTTCCCAGTGCTGGCTGCGATATTCGCTCGTCGTGCGTTTGACTCCCCACCGATTGAGGTCGTCGGGCATCGCCCCTTGAATGAACCACGGTGCATACTCGACCAAGTGTCGGTCACCCGCTGCGGGAAGGACCCCAAATCGACGATAGAGTTCAAATGTTACCTGATTGTTGTCGACAAACGGATCCTCATCCGCCATCTCCGCCACACTGAACTCCCGCAGCGCTCCTTCCTGTTTGAGGTGATAGTCGATGACTTCGAAGAGATCGATTCCGCGCCAGTAGGCCTCGTCAACCCACGTGAAATGGTTGATCCCTTTGACGTTAATGTCGATCTCATCGCGATCAGGACGTCCCTCGTCGAAGTATTCGCCCACGAGGTCGGCTAGCATGTCTTGAGCGTGGAATACCTCGTGGCACAATCCAAGCACATTGATCTCGGGGAACGCTTCGTACAGTGCCCGGGTCGCCCAGGTCATCGGATTTGTGTAATTCAATACCCATGCATCGGGGCACTGTTCACCGATGGCGGTTCCCAACTCTCGATACACCGGGATGGTTCGCATCGCACGCAGTATCCCTCCAGGGCCGATAGTCGCAGCGACGGCTCCGTATATCCCGTACTTTTCCGGAATATCGAGGTCATGGACGAAGGTCTCAGCAGGGTTGAACTGGGTCGAGAGAATGACGAAGTCTGCGCCGTCAAGTGCCGTGGCACGGTCTTCGACCGCGGTGTACTCCCAGTCACCGACGGCGTCCTCTTTATTTTGTACCCAGTTACCGAATTTCGCATTGAGTTTGGCACTCTTGTGGTTGACATCGTACAGGGCGACCTCACCCTTGACATCTGTACAGAGGGCAAGGTCACGGAACAAGTTCGGTGCCCACTGTCGACTACCACCTCCGATGTACGTGATTTTGACGCGATTGTCCGGGAGCTCTGGGAGCGATTGCTGTCGGCTGCTCTGGTCGATCAACTGCTGATCATTCACCATGGACAGTAGTATCTTTCAGGGGGGTCTTAGGTGTTGTGCTAAATATTTAAATAAGTGTACATTTCCCACACTTCGAAGATACGAACGGCGTGAAAAACGACGTATCGACCCGATCGATCAGATATTCAGCCAGCGGGAAGATTCTATGTGATGTCTCGCACGCTCACTCGTCGTAGGAAAACTCGGTCCATGCACCCTCAACGAACGGATAGTCCTCGATGACGTCCATATCCACGTCGATTCCCAATCCCGGTCCGTCCGGAACCGTCAACACGCCGGAATCGATGTTCGGCGTTCCATCGACGAGGTCAAATGCCAAATCGAACGGGTACATTCCTGGATCCGCGGACGACTCGAGCGCTGGGTCGTTTTCGAAAACGGGGTATTCCAGTAACTCCGCTTGGGAAACGGCCGCAGTGAGATGCGCGTTCGCAATCAACCCGAGCCACGTCCCGAAGTTGTGGGGGACGAACGTGACGTCTCGGTCGATACAGAACTCCGCGGCGTCCCAACATCCCGAAAATCCACCGTGATGGCGCACATCCCCTTGAAGGAAGTCCACAGCACCCGTACGCCCGAGTTCGAGTAACCCCGGGGCGGACTCCTCGCTCTCTCCACCAGCGAGCGAGACTCTGTTGTCGCAGAGAGCGCGATAACCGTCGTAATCGTCCGGATCAACCGGCTCTTCGACCCAATACACGTCGTGCGTCGCGGCATGTTCAACGAGCGATGTGACGGTCTCGGTTCCGTACGACTGACCATCCATCTTCCACCATGTGTGCGCGTCGACCATTATCTCCATCTCGACTGCCTCGACGAGACGTTCGACGATTCGACGGTCACCTTTCGGACCGATACCGGGACGATACTTGTATCCGAAGAATCCCAAATCATCGAGGATTTCGGCCTGCCGTACGTATCCTTCCGGATCCATATACATCCCCGCACTCGCGTACAGCGGCAGTTCTGTGGTCGCTGCCGTGTCGTGACGCTCGCAAAGCAATTCGTAGATCGGCGCCCCGACCTGCTTTCCGAGGAGGTCGTACAGGGATACGTCGATCACGGAACGGATCTGGTTACGGAGTCGTACCGGGAAATCCATCGTTTTGATCAGGGAATGGACTCGTTCGATATCATCGATCGTTTTCCCTTCGAGTTCATCTGCGACCGGCCCGTTGATCACGTCGGCAAAGTTTCCCTGAGATTCGCCGTCGAAGTACTCCCGCATCGCGGAGCTACTTGCACCCGCAGGCGCAAACCCTCGCGCACCATTCACAGTCTCAACGACGACGAGAACGACATCTCGTTTCAGGAGTCGACGGGTACCTGCGTGAAAACGACGGGACTGTACTGGGTCGATCGGCGAGGACAGTGCGTATCCATGAACGTCGACGATGTTCATGTACCCTTCATCGATGACAGGGACTTAAATTACTAGCTCGATACGAACGCACTTACTACAGGTCGGTCCCTCCGAGTCGAAATCGGTTGCAATTCCCACCTGAAACGTGCTTCCGATACGAAAAGCGCGATGTCGAGATAGTCCAATAAATATACTTATATCGTATTTGTTGGTAATTATTCATAGTATTCTGTTGATAACAGGACTTATATCCTACGGGATGGATTCTCAACTATGTCTTTGTCAGATGACAAGGTACGGAAGCGTCTCCGAGGCGTTGCAGTTGGTTTGTTGACTCCATTCGGTGAAGAGTCGGAGATCCAATACGAGAAGCTCGAAGAAAACGCCAAATCGATCTACAACGAAGGAATTCGGACGTTTCTCTCAACCGCGAATATAAGCGAATATCATTCGTTGACCCATGATGAGAGGGTGGAAGTGGCCGAAACGAACGTTGACGCAGTGCCATCGGATGCATGTGTACTCGCTGGAGTCGGTGGCAATACGGTGGAAGCACAACAGCTTATTCGAGAGTACGACGACGTCGGTGTTGATGCAATGATGATCATGCCTCCGGATCATACATACGTTCACGAACAGGGGCTCCTCCAGTATTATCGAAAACTCACATCGGTCACGGAGACACCACTGGTGCCGTACGTTCGAGGATTCAACCCGTCGGTCGAATTCCTCCGTGATATGAGCAGTGTGGAAGGCATCGTCGGCATCAAGTATGCGCTCGAAGATCCGTTGAAACTTGGAGCGAGTGTCGCCGCCGGGGATGACGATTTGGTTTGGGTTGACGGTCTCGCCGAACCGTTTTCGATCTCGTTCTGGAACGAGGGCATCGAGGGCTTCTCCGCCGGCGTCAGTAACTTTCGACCGAAAGTCGGCCTTGAACTCTTTGACGCGCTCTCGTCCGGGGACTGGGAATATGCTCGGCAGCTCCGGAACATTTGCCTACCCTATCAGAACTTCCGTGGGGAAACCGGCCAGAACAATACAATCCCCGGAGCGATCAGTGTCCCGGCGGTGAAGAAGGGACTCGATCTCGCTGGCCTCCACGGCGGGCAGGTACGTGAGCCGATCTGTCCGCTTTCGCCGGAGGAAGAACGCCGGGCGGAAGAACTTTATCGACAACTCGACGATGACATCGAACAGGTAATCGGATGATCTCATCTGCCGACCCGCATACGGATTGACGCGTATATCATTTCGAGAGGAACTCATTCGTCTCCCTATGGCCTCGGACGATCTCTGCCTCGCTATAATCCGTTCTGAGATCGAGTGACAGGCCTTTCCCTGGAAGTTGAATTCCCTCACGGTGGGGCATTCCATTCCTCCCCGTCGTCCTGGGGTCGGTAGTCGATTTTTGACCGCGCATGCTCCAGATCGAACCAGCGTCGATAGTTGTCGCTGACGCCATAGAAAACGTCGAATTCGACGTTTTCGTCCTGAAGGCAACAATCGACTTGGTGGGCGAAGTCCCGTCTGGACTGCCACATCGCCTTCATCCGAGCGACCTGTTCGTTGTACTCCGAACTTCCTCGTTCGAATTCTCCTTCTTCCACCCCGTTTTCGGCGTCGCCGTAGGGATGGTCGTACGCTTTGTCACGGACGCTGCAGATCCGCAAGGCATAGAATCGTTTCGGGTACTCATAATTCTCGACATAATAGCGACCGAGGTTTTCACCGAAACTCTTGGTGGTCCCATAGAAGGAATCCGGACGAACGGAAACGGTGTGATCGAGTACGATGTCGGTATCGGGGTGATAGATTTCGGGCGAATTCTCGCGCTCGTACATCCCAACCACATGGTTCGTCGATCCGAAAACGAACGTTTCGACCTCTGCTTCGCGGGCGGCCTCCAATGCGTTGAGCATTCCGATGACATTCGGCTCGAAAACGTCATGCCAAGTCCCATCTACGTACGGATATGCGGCGAGATGAATGACCGCGTCCTGTCCGTCGAATGCGGATCGCATCGTGTCGTAATCCGAGACGTTTGCGATTACAGTGTCGAACCCTCCATACGGATGATTGTCGGGACGATCCGATCGGTTTAAATACGTGAACTGATAATTCTGTCGGTCGTGAAGATGGTCAATGATGGCTGTACCGCAACGACCATACGTACCCGTCAAGAGAACGTTCATCTATTGTAACGACAAGACCGTATATCATAAATCTGTGCTTCGGACGAATGGATGTAGGTAATGATTTGGTTCTCGCAGTTAATCGAGTCGCTTTCGTTTATCCTCCCTAACTGGTTGAATGATCACTGTGCCCGAAACACATATGTGTCGCCGAGGAGAGAACCAAATCATAGGCTCGGATGAGACATGAATTATCGTGGTAGAAAATCGACGATATTCGCAATCAGTGTGCTCGATGTGAGTCACACCGTGAGTGAGGAACCACCGTAGACGATCTATCCACGATCAGTATTGCCTGACACACCGACCACCGACTCAAACGAAACAAGGGAAATCAGCATGGAAATCATTGATATAGAAGCGATTCCGCTCTCACACTCGCTCGACGAAGGCCGCGGTGTCGGAAGTTCGCGTGGAATCCACATCACTCGATCGACGACGCTCGTCAAACTGACGGCGGAGGATGGATCCGTTGGCTGGGGCGAAGCGTTTGCCCCAGCACGAACGACGGCTACCGTGATAGAGGAACTGTTCGCGGACAAAATCGTTGGAATGGACCCCTTTGCAGTCGAATCGCTCGCGGAACAATCCTACATGGAAGGCTATCACTTCGGCGGGAGTGCCATCGTTCAATGTGCGCTCAGCGGAATCGACGTCGCGATGTGGGATCTTATCGGAAAGCAGGTAAACAAACCCGTCCATCAAATTCTGGGTGGAAAGACGACGACGTCGATCACTCCGTACGCGTCGACGATGTACGTCACCGAGTGGGAGCAAGACCCTTCAGAACCGATCGAACGAGCCGTCGAGGAAGGATTTACCGCGGCGAAAATCAAGATCGGCCGCGGTTTCGAAGACGATATCGAGCGTGTCCGAACGGCGCGAGAGATTTTGGGGGATGACGCCGACCTGATGGTCGATTTTAATGGGAACTATCGACCGAAACAAGTCGCTCGCTCCGTCGAGAATCTCTCGGAGTTCGATATCGCGTGGGTTGAAGAGCCGGTTCCACCAGAAAACCATTCTGGATATCGGCAGGTTCGGGATCTCGTTGACGTTCCTATCGCGGCGGGGGAGGCTCATTACAACCGATTCGAGTTCAAACGTCTCATCGACGACCGAACTGTCGATATCGTACAGCCGAACCTCGGTCGGTGTGGGGGGTTTTCCGAAGCACGGCGCATCGCCGATATGGCGACGACGGAAAACGTAGCGGTTCGTCCCCACGTCTGGAACAGTAGTGTTGGATTAGCAGCAGCAATCCAGTTTGCCGCAAGCATATCGGAGTATCCACACTCGGAGTACGTTCCGGAGCCTCTTCTCTTCGAGTTCGACCGAAGCGAGAATCCCCTTCGGGATGAGCTGCTGATGGAGTCAATCGACCCGACAGGTGGCGAGTTGGACGTTTCTCAGGGGGCCGGACTGGGAGTCTCCGTTGACGAAGCCGTTGTGGAGCAGTACCGGATCGATACATAAACGTTCTCGGAACCATAGCAACGATCATGGACCCAGTTCTCGATAATGGTATGCTCTATGCGGTGATCGGTGCTATCGTCTGGGGATATTTCCTGTTCCTTAACAAGCATCGGTTCGGTCATGTTCCATCGACCGTTTTCATGATGCTCACCTTCGCGTCGGCAGCGAGTTGGTATGTACTGGTATCGTTGGTGAGTGGGATGTCGGTTACAGTACCTGCGAAGTATTCACTCCCCCATTGGCTGTTTATTTTTGGAACCGTCACGACATTAGCTGCGGGCCTCCTCATCCTGTTTCACTCGATCAAGATCGGTCAGGTGTCGTACGTTGCACCGATAAGCAAGATCACGCCCGTTTTTGTACTCCCCTTCGAAGTCCTTTTCCTGAACGAGCAGTTGACGACCTTTCAAATGCTGGGTGTGGGATTAGCGACTTTGGCGGTGTATATCGCCAATTATCGAGGAGGAAATCCCAGTACACCGATTTTGAAAGCGACAACGTATCGACCTGCACAGTTGGCACTCCTGAGTGCCTTTGTCTTGGCGATTTTGAACGTCGCTCAGCGAGTTGTCCTTCAGGAGTTGGCATTCCCGACGACAACGTGGGTCATTCTCAAACTGGGTGGCACAGCCATCATATTGTCACCGCTTGCCATTCGTGACTGGCGTTCCGAGTTTTACGAGGACCTACCGAAACTCGTCTCGGCAGGTGTTATATTGATAATTGGAGAGCACTTTATCGCGCTTACTTTTGCGAAGATTCCCGCGAGCATCGCCTCACCGATTCTAAGTATTCAAGCCATCATCGCAGTCTTATTGGGTGGGATTGTTTTGAACGAAGAGAACCTTCGAATCCGTCTAGCTGCTGCCGTCATCGCCGTGTTGGGAGTTGGACTCATCGCAGCGTGAATTTGGGTAATTGGACGACCAACGACGGACAATCATTTGCCCTCGCATGTCTGTCGTGAAATCCCTTGACGTCCACCGTGATGCTACACTCTCTGCGGTCTGTAATCGACACTGATGCTCGGTTCAAATGTGTTGGTTAATAGCCAGGGTCCTTTCTCCTTCCAATGGTCAGATGTCATTACAGTCGAAAATCACTGCTTAGGACTCACCGGGGCGAGATATTCTGATTTGATGGTGTCACCCTCCCGCCATTGGAAGTAGTAATACTGATAGTCATTAATCGTCTTCGTCACGATCGATGCTTTCGCCGGAACTCCTTTTTCCAAAATCGTGGTCCAATCTGCAACATCTTCCGGAATTCCTTTTGCATGGGCTTTGGCAGCGAGGTCATCGGCCGTCGTTTGTTCAATCTGATGGATGTCGACGGCACCTGTTCGATCGTCTTCTGCTCGGGCGGCACGATACACCCGAAGGTCTTGTGCATAGTTAGCGGCCGCTCGCAGCGTTTCACTGTCTTGTTTTTGTAATCCTTCGATGATGTATTTCGGCAGTAAATCGGAGGGTGTGGGCTTGGATGGTTCCGTCATCGGTATCGTACCTTGTTAACCTACAATAGACTGTACAGTGACATTGTTTTGTTGGTTAATTACTCATAATGACATTTGGGATATGATTATTTTAATTCTGATAATTATTTATAAGTTCAAAAACAAAATTGTGTTTCACTAAAAAATTACATTCGCAACAATGGATTAAATCCATAAGCAGAAGTGGGAGGGGGCGGGGGTGCCCTCGAAATCTATGCGCAAACGCTTCTCGAAAAAGATCCGACCTAAGACGCAGCGATGATCGCGGTATCTCAACTGCGAACAACGGAATCGGGGTCCAGATAGCCATATCGGCTGACAAACGATAATAAATGCACTCAACAGCGGTCGACAAAGCGGTTCTGGCTGAAATGACTGATGAAAAAATGGTGGACATCCTTGATCTCCACGGGATGCCGTCTAAGACGCCAGCCACGGTTACTGACCTTGAGGAACTTCTCGATGCCATCGATGCCGTTCGTGAACGTGGCTATGCCCGCGATGTTCAAGAGGACATCAGTGTCTCGGCTATGTCGCGATGGTAGTTACTGACGCAGAATCTCACGTTTTCGGTGCCACGAGTATCCCGAACGGGTTGGTAGGATGTTGGACACAGGGATCTCCGAGAACCTCACAAACACACTCGCACAGTCGACCAACGTCATCGAGATCAATACCAAGATCTCGTAATTAGCCGTATCCCTCTCCATCCTCTGTTTCGATTCTCCTCGGGTTTTCGGATACCAGCAAAAACGCATTTTCAACGAACTCTACAACGACCTCGAATCCATTGGCGGAACGATTCTTGTTGTGCTTGACGAAATCGATAGTATTGGCAGTGACGACGACATCTTGTACGAACTCCCGAGGGCCCGCTCCAAACTTGATCTTGATGTGAAAGTCGGTGTTATCGGCATCTCAAACAACTTCAAATTCCGAGACAATCTGAGTCCGAAGGTCAAGGATACACTCTGTGAAGAAGAAATCCTCTTCCCACCATATGACGCGTCTGAGCTTCGGAATATTCTCCGGCAGCGTGCTTCGCTTGCGCTTCATGATGACGTGCTTGAATCCGATGTAATTCCACTGTGTGCAGCCTTTTCGGCACAGGATTCTGGCTCTGCTCGACAAGCACTTCGATTACTGCGAAAGGCTGCCGATATCGCAGAAAATGAAGCGATAGATGAGGGTAAGACGTTGATTTCAGAAGACCACGTTCGAGAAGCTGAACATCAAATCCAGCGTCAGCAGGTTGTAGAGGGAATGCATTCATTGACTCGCCAAGGGCAGTACGTGTTATTAACGGTGTGTCAGCTGGCGGCAAAAGGTGAGCCACCAGAGCGTACAAAAATAATCTATGAGCGCTATTGCGAGGTCCTTCGTAGTCACGGAAGTGATCCACTGAAACGTTGCCGAGTGCATGACCACTTGTCTGATTTGAGTTTGCACGGTATCCTCCGACTTGTCGATTCCTCAGGAGGGCGTGGGAACTACAACGAGTATGAACTCGATGTGTCGCTTTCATCTGCATTAGATGCGCTCGAAAACGAATTAGGAGAACAAAATTCGATTCGGGAAACTGCTAAGCGAAATCGTATTCTCGATTGAGCGAGGAACCAGTACAACCAGTACTGCCAGTATCCTCTCCACTTCTGCCAGTATTTCTCGACCAGTGATGCCAGTTTTGCCAGTACCCTCTCCATTCTTGCCAGTAAAGATGTATTTGTTTTCCATTTTGAGATGTTTGGGTCAGAACCACCGTTGCCAATATTCTACTGGATACCTATGTCCAGTGATTTTATTGGCAATACTGGTGTGTCTGACGGTTATGACTAAGTATTGGTATTAATGAGAGTGGCTGAGGTCGTGAACTCGAAGGTACTTTCTACGTGCTAGCGACTGGCCACCACCGAAAGGTGCACGATAGGCATCTGTGAATCTCGGTGATTCGTCTATCTTCTTTTTGGTGCACAAATGTCTGACGTAGGCTTTTGTATATCTATATGCTATAGCTATATGCATGCCAAATAGACCAATTACAGCGTGTGGTTATATCGATAAAGGAGGTGTCGGGAAAACAACGAGTATTGGGCATTTCGGCGTAGCACTCGCCGAAGAAGGCTATGACGTTCTCCTCATCGACCTTGCCGGAAAACAAGGGGACCTCGCAAAACTCTTCGGTATTGTTGATGAGATCGATCCGGAAGATTGGCCCAACATCTCGACCGTGTTTCAACCGGAATGGGAACGTGTTGTTGAACAACTCGGCGATGACGCGATCGACCAGCTCATCCACGAGACTGCTGAAGGTGTCGATTTGATACCTGCCCATCAAGGTCTGGATTCGCTTGACATCGAACTCGAAAGCAAATACAGTGGTCCGAACAAGTACAATCGGTTGGATGAGTTCATTACAGAGTTCATCAGTGGGCGATATGACGTCGTTCTCATCGACTTGCCGGGAATGGCGAACAATATCACCTACAATGGCGTGTGGGCGGCCCAACACGTGCTCACCCCAGTTGAAGCAGGCTCTTTCGAGGCAGATCAGGCACGAGCGCTTCAATACGACCTGCAAAAGCTCTCGGATGGGTACGACCGTGATGTCTCATTGGAGATGATCATTCCGAACAAGATCGACATGCGCACAAAACTTGCGCGTCGTTACCTGGAGCAATACGAAGACGAATTCGGTGATGCACTTGCTCCTGAACCAGTGCCCATGTCCCAGGACATCAGAAATGCCACTGAAAATGGACAGACAATTTTTGCACTCGAAGAGCCGTCGGGAACCGCCAAGGAGGCTATTGACGCCTATCGGTCGAACGCCCGAGCCTTAGTCGAGCGAGTATAGCATATAGGTATAGAATATGGCTATAGAAAATAGATATGGGATTTGGATACAGGAGATTGATATAGATGAGCAATGATGAACTCGAAGAACTGAAGAAAAGTACTCAGCGTGGTAGTCGTGTTGAAGAAGGCGCTAGCAGAAACTCTCGTGACTTCGTTGATGAGCTTGTGGATGCAATCGACGAGGTTCAAAACGGCGATGCGAGTAAAACACTCTCGCTCTACGATCCAAAACTTTCAGCAGTCATGGTCGCTCTTCAACGGGATCCAGAACTGTTGTCCGACTGGGATATGGAGGAAGTGGATCGATCGGCTATCATCCGCACTGCATTGTGGCGTGGATTAGAACAGTTGGATGTGGATGTTGAGGCGAAAAACAAGGAAGCCATCAAACGATATGCAACCGAGAATGCAGACAACCTTCTATAGCATATAGATATCACATATAGGAATAGAGTATAGATATCACATATAGAAATGTGATATGGGTATATTGGAATTTTAGAAGGACTGAGTTGCCACAATCGTCCCCATCTTCAACCACTAGTGTGAACCGGAAACCCGATTTTATTGATGACAAAGTGGGGTGGGAGTGATCGTCAGTCTATGAAACACTGGAACGAATGTTAGAATTGTCTCGCCAGAATCGACTGGGGATCTCTGATTTCTAGCTCATTGGTTTTGAATATTCATTCCAAAACAGACAATCAATAACCGTAACTAAACGATTGGCTCAACAACAACGTGTTCGTGCTGCAGATACGGCTTCTTCGCACGCCCATCCGTCTCGAAGCTGACAACGCCATGGCGAGCTAGCGTTTCAAGGTCACGACTCACTTGCCCCTTATCGCGGTCAAGTTGGCGTGCGAGATCACGAACTGACGCAACCTCATTCTCGGCAAGGTAGGTAATGAGGTCGCGTCGTTTTGGAGTGAGGGTTTCAGCCGCGCTTTCGTGGCTCAGGACATGGATGCCGTCCATTCCACCGCGAGCAAGCGCTCGTGCCATCTGTTTCCGGCGGTCATGGCGTGACTGCTCCGAGGCGGGTGTCGAGGGTGTATCCGATCGTGTGGATTCAAACATGATGATATTCTTACTTTTGTGTAGTGGCCACAACTACTAATCACTATTTCTCGAGTATCACGAATCGAACCGAGAAAGCACTCTCTGATTTGGATTCAGTCTGCTCAAATTCCGCTCTCAATAAGAATACGATTCCAAAGCGATGATTCTCATCTACAAAGGCAGTTGAAATGATCTCGTGGATGATCTCGAAGGAACGTATGTATCGTTATCGCAAGTTCGAGCATCGCATCTGCCTGCTCGGCGGTAACTGCCCGCCCTGAATAGTACGACGCCGCTCGGTTCTCGTTGTACAGTGCTTGGAAGTCTTCTTTCAAATCGTCGCTGATCACTCCCAGTGCAAACGCGCGTTGGTATGCGTACTCATGATCCATGAAATCATGGACTGCATCGTCGCTCATTGCGATAGCATAGAATTCGAATGAGCGTTCAATCGCCCCAAACGCGAGTTCGACGACGGCTGTATGATAGCCGTTTTGATCCTGAAGGGTCTGTGCAGCAGCAATCAGACGGCATGCCTTCTTGAGCTGTGCTTCCTCTTCGGTCAGTTCGGCAAGTCCTTCTTCCGGCGTTCCACCTCGCTCAAAAGACCGATGGGCCTGTTCGAGTACATCTGTGACCACCTTCGGATCGTCACTCATCGACTAGATCCTCCATTATCGATTGGAATTTCTCGAACTCATCGGTCTTGGAAAGTGTGATCCCAGAGACGACGGTTTCAGCGATATCTTCTGTGTGTGCGGGCACAGACGCAGGAGATTCAACAACGATATGATAGTCGTATCGTTCATCGTTGAATTGGTCTGATGCGAGCTCTTTACTGATTTGAGCTGCACGTCGTTGGTTGCGTCCTCGGTGTTCTCGAACCAGCACCCAGAGATCAATGTCGCTTTGTCGATCCGCTTCACCACGTGCGACACTCCCGTAGACGAGAATTCCGAGGACGTCATCGAGTTCACCATTCAGTGTCTCGACAACGGCTCGTACCGGTGCGTGGAATTCTGCCTGTGGGATACGAAGCAAGGAATTGTCTGGAATGGTCACCCGCTCCCGATTGATACTGACGAGCTTCTTGTTCCCTTCGTGTCGAATGTGGACGAGATCATTTGCTGCGAGCACGTCGACTGCTTTTCCGACGGATCGATGTGTGACGTCTACCATGGACGCAAGTGTTCGGATCGTATACTCTTCGAACGGGCGGTCAATTAAAAACTGGAGTAATTCATCCGTTGCTTTGTGCCGATAGAGATTTGAATTGTTGGCTGGTACAGGCACCTGTATCGTCGCTCCGGATGTTTCTTCACCTCCTGTTGACATCGTTTGTTGGCTACTTTCGCTCTCCATAGATACTCTATGTAACCACAACTATAAAAGCTTTATACGTAATTCCAGCTATTAGCTATCTGATACCGGCGTAGATACGTGCAGAACCGGTGTGCGGGGCAGGAAGACACAGGAAAATGGTTGCAGTGAGGTTAGTATGTACTACTAACCTACAACGCATCCTCTTTCAGACTTGCTCTTTTCGAATCGTCACGATATCTGCTGCCACTCGCTCCGATCCTTCTGCTGCAATCACGAGCAGATTCGGCGCTGGCGTACAGGGCGCTCGATCACCGACATGGAATCCAGCATCTGCAGCACCGGGGAGTTGGACTTGATGACCATTGCCTGCGATTTGAAGTGAAGCGTTTGTAACCCGGTGGATCGAGACGGTGTCGAGCGCGGCTGACGTTGCGAGTTCGACCATATTCTCGTCGGTGATGCGGTCAATGTCGACGACGAGAAGGAGGCCATCGAATGCAAACACCCGGATATTGGCGAGACGGGTTGGCTCGTCGTCAGTCTCTTCAACGAGTCCAGCGGCTCGGGCAGGCTTTGTGACTTGGAGAGCGAGGCCATCGCCGGACCGTTTGATTGTGTTGGGCATTATCGTTAGTATTGTATGCTAACCCAAGAGTGTTTGGCTTGTCAGTCCTGTTCTCGGCGTGGTAGTGATGATGGGAAACGGTAAAAATGAGTCTGCAGCGGATGAGTTCAGTTTCACTTCCGCCGTGGTTGGCTGAAGACTTTATCCGTCGGGTACCAACCGTTGAGTGCAGTTAGCGTAACCCAGCAGACGATGTGGATTCTCGTACTCATTCCAATCCATACACCCACATCGGCTGCTCATTCCCCTTACTACACCACACTAAGTAATAGCTCGAACAGACCCTGACCAAGGGTTTACCAATTAGGTGGGTGAATTTGAGAGTACGAATGAGTCCCAATGGGAAATCGCCACTCTCCCCACTTGCGCAAGACGCGCTTGATGCGCTCGCGAGACATCTCCCAGAAGAGCGCGAACTCACTTACGAGCAAGCCTATTCGATTTTGGACGATGAAGAGGATCTTGGACGACCATCTGCCGAAGATATCATCGAACGGCTGCACGATAAGGGCCATATTTACGAAGTCGAGGGAAAGATTCGACTCACGGATATTCAATCCTAATGACGATAATTCATCCGCTAATTTTCATCGCGGCGAGTCTCGTTCTAACGCCCTCTATCTGCTCATCAAGGTTCTCAACGAATGGTTCTGTCTCATCAGTCGTGATTGCGCCCTGTTGTGTGGGCTCGATCAAATTCTCATCTTCGAGTATTCGAAGCGAATAGCGTATTTCGTGATGGTCATAGCCCAATTCATTCGCCATCTTCACTATTCCGATCGGTTTGTTGTTCACAACCATCTGAAGAACGTACAGATGCCGATCAAGCATGTCAACCTCTTCTGCGACACCATCGATCATCGTATCTGGTTGCATGGAACACGGCAAGATAATCTTTCCCACCTGTCTGTGCTTCACTCTCAAATCCTGTCGTAGCGGTCCGGATCGAGGTTTTCCTTATCGTTGGACCCCGAGCGGTTCATAGATGAGGATGGTATGGTCACTTCGAACGGTGACAAGATAGTCTTCAACCGTGAATCGCACCTCAACGTCACTCTTTTTTGATGCGCTTGCTGCGATGATATCTTCGAGCGCATCTGGGTTCACGTACTCGTACAGCGAGAGTGTGGTCTGGCCAGCTGCCGGCTCGATCACGTCAATGAGAACGTCGACGACACCAGTAACAAGTTCCGAACTCGATGATTCGAGATCGATCGTCTCATTGGTGGAGATACGCTCTCATCAGAGTCCAGCACGACGACACTGTCTGGCGTCATCACCCGGCCATGTTGCCGTGCCTGGTGGTGAGAGCTGACTTTCCCTCCTTAGCCTCCTTCCGATCGGTGAGCATATGCTGCATTGTGTCGAGAACCGAGGTTTCGGAAATCCAAATCGGAAACGAATGGAATGGGTCGAATCTTGCGACCACTGACTGGAATCTCGGATCGTGACTGACGATAGCAGATTCGCGCACACCGCCGTCAACGGAGGCGGCATCGAACCATCAATATTTCCCCTTCGAACGGCCCTCGAAGTGGCGTGAAATTCTCCCCAAACTCATCGACCAATATATTCGACACCATCACGCCTACATCGAAATTTTGCGAAACAGATTGTGAGATACACCCCAACTAAATTTCAGGGATATCTCGAGTTTCTAGTGGGCTCCTATTGAAGTAGTCGACCGGTCGAACGTAGTGATCTGATAGAGCGTGTTCTTTCTCTACTGTGGCGACCAGCACGACCGACACTCACGCCGATTCCTATCGATATTTCCAGTATTGGAATATTCGGAAGCGACCCTGGCTTGCCTATCTGATACCCGGTAAATATGTTAGCCGTGATGCTGCGCCAAACACCACCAGAACTCCCGTCACTGGATCCGGGAATTACATTGCTCGAAACCGACGAGCGCATGACTGGGTCACTTCAGTCGCTCGTCCTCGACCAGCTACTCCTCGATCAGGGGTCGGCCATCTGGGTCGATGCTCACGGACACGGAACGACACAGCCACTGACACGGATTACGCCATCAATGCGCGTTCTTGATCGGATTCACATCGCTCGTGCATTCACTCCATGGCAACACCAGAGTCTTGTGGAAGATCTTGCTGATGAACTTACAGACGAGACGACGATTGCTGTCCTTCCCGCAGTTGACTGGTTTTACCGGTCAGAGGATCTTCCGCGGGGCGACGATGAGCGGATGCTCTCGACTGCGTCCGATCGGATTGAACCACTTGCCGAGCGGTTTGAGATTCTGGTGCTGCTGACGTTGCAGACAGACGATACGCTGACAGCACTGATCCACAACATCGCCGATCAGATGATTCGGTGTGAACAGACGCAGTTTGGGCCACGGTTTGCGGGTGATGAGCACAAGACATTGGTCTATCCACTCGAGAATGGGTTGGTGCAAACGACGCTCGCGTATTGGAAACGCATTCTCGCCAATCGGCACCCAGCGGTCGTTGATGCTGACGTTTCATCGGAGGTGAGTGTCAATGGGGCGTACTGACGCAACGTATCGCGATTTGCTTCAGGCGATGGAATCGCGGTGGCAGGAGTATCGGCGGGCGCTCCGACACACTGACCAAGCTGTCTTTGATCGGCTGTTTGAATATGCTCGCGCTCATGCGGACGCGAGTGGGCTCCAGAACCACCAGTTCGTCGAGATTCCAGCGCTGGTTTCGATGGTGATCGAGCAACAAAAGCAGATTGAGGATCTGGAAGATCGGCTTGACCACTTAGAGGACGATTTGAACTATCAGGGATGAGGTGATGGTGTACAAAATCGACTCCGTCGACGGCGACGTGCTCAAATGGTCGCTAACCGAGTCCGGGGTGAACTACGAGGTCGACGAATCGTATACACCGACAATTTACGTGTCTGTGCATGATGGCGGCGACTTTTTCGACGGCACGTGCTGCACTCCGTGATCATCCTGCTGTTGTTCGGGTTGCTACTGTTGATAAACGCGTGAGTTTTCGCCACGACCCAGAGCAAGTACTTCTGGTGGATGTGGTCGACCTCAAGGCGGTGAATTTAGTGGCACGAATGGTGGGTAAGTGGGGTTCGCCCGGTGAGTATCGGTGTGACAACGTCGATTTCTTGCAGGGAGTTTCGCTACTGTCTTGAAATGGGGATTGACCCGCTGCCGAACCACGACCTCTCGCAGATGCAGATTGCTGTGTCGGAGACGGAACTATATGGTCATTGTATAACTTATAGAATTGATATACATTGGTATTAAGATGGTTGAACGTATCTTTTGAATATGGAACCTGATATTGTTTTAGCGCAAACGGGGGCGATTCCACCAATAACACCTAGCATGGGTGTTGTATTTGGAATTGTTCTTCTTGCGCTGGCTCTTTTTATAACTGAATTATTACCAATTGATGTCACAGCAATTCTCATCATGGTACTTCTTATGTTTCTGAGTCCGTGGACCAATGTTTCCATTTCAGAAGGACTCTCGGGATTTTCAAATACAGCGACTGTTGCCGTCCTTGCGATGCTTATTCTCTCGACAGGGATCAGCAAAACAGGACTTGTTCAGATAATTGGACGAAAGATGGCTGCGTTTGCCGGGAACAATCGGACGAAGCAGCTTATCGCGACGATCGGCGTCACTGGGCCCGTTTCTGGGTTTATCAATAACACCCCAGTGGTTGCTATCCTTGTACCCGTCATTTCTGATCTTGCCCATGAAGGGAATACATCTCCTTCGAAACTCCTTATCCCACTCTCGTTTGCCTCCATGTTTGGTGGGATGCTCACGCTTATTGGTACCTCAACGAACTTGCTTGCGTCTAGCGTTTCTGACCGACTGATCGGTCAACCGTTCTCAATGTTTACCTTTACCGGTCTCGGCATAATTGTGCTTCTTACCGGTGGTTTGTATCTACTAACAGTCGGTCATAGACTCATTCCGACACGTGTCCCTGCACGTGAAGACTACATCGAAGAGTATGATCTGCAAGGCTATGTGTTTGAAGTTGTTGTCCGCGAGGAGTCTGCTATTGTTGGGAAAACGGTTGAATCTGCAATCGATGAGTCTCAATTCGATGCGGACATTGTCCAACTGATTCGTGATGGTGAACAGTACTTCGAAGGCATCGCGAGCAAATTGATTCGTCCCGATGACATCCTCACTGTTCGTACGGATCGCGCGACGCTCGAAGAGCTCCGCAAACAGGAAGGCTTTGAACTCATTGGAACACGCCCGTCCGACTCGGAACTTGAACCGGAGGATGGAGCGACTCAAACACTCGTTGAGATTGTTATTCAATCTGGATCCTCGTTACTGGGAGAAACAATTTCATCATCGTCATTTCGTGAACGGTATGACGCAAGCGTGCTTGCGTTTCGATCCGGTGGGAAGACAATCCGCAGTCGGCTCAATGATGTTGAGCTACAAGTCGGCGACACGCTTCTCGTTCAGGCACCGAGCGACAGTATTGACCGACTTAGTCGTAACCCTGAATTCATCGTTGCTCACGAATCTAGATCTCCCGATTACCGGACGGAGAAAATTCCCTGGGCACTCGGTATAATTACCGGTGTCGTTGGGCTCGTTGGAATGCCGTGGGGAATGCTTGCTGCTGTTACTGGTGTCGAGATGTTTGCAGATCTCGAATTTAATATCGTCCAGACGGCGCTTGCGGGTGTCGTTTTAATGGTTATCGCTGATGTTATCAAACCGGGTGAAATCTACGAGGGCGTTGACTGGAGCGTTATTTTCCTACTGGCGGGCGTCATCCCCTTAGGGGTTGCCTTAGAACAGACTGGTGCGGCAAATCTTCTTGGCTCGCTTGTCGCTGCCACTGCAGGATTTCTCCCGCTCATCGGTGTCCTCTGGGTATTCTACATCGCAACAGGGCTGATTACGAGTATTATCAGCAACAATGCGAGTGTGGTTTTGATGATTCCGGTCGCTATTGAGGCGGCCAGAGATATTGGTGGGAATCCGTTTGCGTTTGTCCTCGCCGTAACCTTTGCAGCTTCGACAGCATTTATCACGCCTGTTGGATACCAAACCAACCTCTTCGTGTATGGCCCAGGTGGGTACAAATTTACGGATTTCGCACGAGTTGGCGCACCGCTTCAGCTTCTGCTGTCAGTCGTGACAGTTCTTGGGATTGCACTATTTTGGGGAGTTAGCGTACCAGCCTAATGGTCGTGTTTCGCCACTCTGTAGCTATTTATCATCAAATTTCGAGATAGATTCGAGAGCAAAGACGGAGCGATGGAATTACGCAAACGACACCATCTCATGCATTCCGAGAGGTTCACAACAATCGTCGAAGCGGGAAACCACGAAATCAGCTACCAGCCCCGAGCAAATTATCGTTGCAATCTCGCCGAGCACGCTCAGTTCGGCGTTCGCTGGAGCAGCACGACTTCAGAGCCTTGGAGCTGAAATCATAGGTGTTCCTTCTGAGCAAGCTCCAGTATCATTTGGCAAGCTCATCAAAAAGACATTGCCGAACACTGGATTGTCCGTTCGTAGTATAGTCGCGCTGTTCCACTGGATACCCTATTCGGACACGAATGTCCTTCAGCCAGATCAAGAACTCACCCCGGCCATGTTAAAGCGTTATAATCGTACGGCTGATGCTGGGCTTCGATTGACGTTCGACCATGCAGGCATCACAGAACTGGACGGTGACCCACCAGAACCGGTTGAAAAGTAATACTGTTCTGGGATCGAGAGTAGCCGATTGTACCGTTGTAATAGAGGGGAATCGCGAGCGGGACCCCCTCCGTTTCGCAGAAAAAAGACGTACTCCACCGTAACCCATGCATTAGTACCACCATGTGTCACCGGCAAAGCGGTGTGAATCTCGTGTGGTGGTGTGGTTCGAGCGGGGGTTCTGCGAACCCCCTGATTACAACGCTATAATTAGCGCCCTTCGTTTCCTCTCGTGTTCGCTTCATGAGCGCGCATCCACCCGGCGAGATCGGGATGCGCGAACGTGATCTCGATGTGATGTCCACCGACGCCGATTGTGTCGTCGATCGACAGCATTCGTGACTTCTTGTAGCTCACACCAGGCACTCGTTCGGCCATCTCTTCCATGACGCGATAGCCGTCGTTCTTGTACGCACAGCCGTAGTGGGTCGCGACTTCCTGATAGCCCAATCGTGCAACCATTGCATCATTCGTTTTGGCGACGTTCTTCGCGTGCTCGAGGACATTCAGGTACTTATCCTCGACTTGTTGGCTCTCGGCGCGCTTTTCGCGGAAGTTCACGAGTTCGGTGTTCTGTTCTGCGCGTTGGACTGTCTCGAAGAGCTGACGGCCTGCATTCGAGCGTTCTGCGACGAAAGTCGGAAACTATCGGAGTAGCAAATCAAATCCTGTAATGAAACAGAGATTTAGATCAGTCTAACGCAACATCAGTCGGGTCGATAGTAATGAATTCGCCATTCTGTCGTGCAGATTCGTATGCTGCTTCTGTGACTGCCGTCACGCGAAGCCCGTCAAGAGCTGTTGCTGGTGGGCTCTCTCGGTCACGAATTGACTGAACGAATGCCTTTGCTTTATCCGGAAGGTCGCCACGATCAAGCCGAGGTGCGTATTCACCGCTCGTGGAATCGATTTCTGTAAGTTTGTTCGGCTCCCAGTCCTGACTCTCGAGATAGATGGCGCCTTCCTCGTCCCACATGTGAATATGCTCACGCATGCAGGGTGTCTCACCGGAGCAAACGACCGTCGCTGTTGTTCCTTCTTCGAAGCGAATCGTGACGTGAGATCGACCGTCAACGCGCTGCTCGTCGTCGACAAAATCCATTTCGGCAGACACTGCAGTCGGCGTAAGACCCGTACTCCAAAGGATCGAATCGAGAATATGGCTGCCTGTGTCATAGAGGTAACCTCCACCGGAGAGATCAGGATTCATTCGCCACGCACTGCTGAAGCGGTCAACCCAGTCCTGACT